>NZ_DAOUCJ010000008.1 GCF_034432235.1 Thermoflexus sp.
TGGACGAGAAGCACGTCATCTGGAGGGCGAACGATGGATACGGTGCTGCGGGTGCATCCAGAGCAGATCCGAGGGCAGATCCGGCGGTTGCGGGCGTGGGGGGAGGCGTGGCGGGCGCAGGTGGAGGCCAGCCGGCGGGTGGCCCTGGCGCTGGCGGAGGCTGTGCAAGCGGTCCCAGGCCAACGCGGAGGGGCCGCGCTGGAAGCCCTTCACAGAGGCCTGGCCCGATGGGCCGAGGAGGCGGAGCAGCTGGCTCGGGCGCTGGAGCGGGCCCTGGAGCGCCTGGAAGCTGCTTTCCAGGAGGCGGCCGAGCTCATTCGTATGGAAGCTCCAGGGGGCTTTCGATTGCCGGCGGTTCCCCTCGCAATCGGACCGGATGGTCGATCGATGGCCTCCCAATTCGAAGTCATCATCCCTGCCGCGCGAATCCAGGCGGACTGGTTGCAGATGATCGATCGTTCCGGCATCCCGGAAGAACGCAAGGCGCAGCTGAAGGCTGAGATCCAGGCCATGGCGGAGCGGGGGATCCCGATCCCCTACAACCAGGCGTGCGGCTGGGTGGCGCTGAGCATGGCGATCAGTCATCAGCGCGGCCGTCCGGTCCCCGCTCAGGAGGTGGTGAACCGGGCGCTGGAGGTCGCTCCCGGGTTCCGGGATCGGGTCCTGCGGAATCTGACCGAGGATCTCATCGCCGGTCGACCCGTGAAGGCGGACGGCCGGGCGGGGATGCGGGAAGCTGAAGCGGAATATGTCACGACAGGGTTTGTGGATCTGGCGCCGGTGGCGCGAAGCTATGGCCTGGAGCTGGAGCAATTCGAAACCCCGACCGATAAACATCCGGACGAGCTGTGGGATCGCCTGAACCAGCGGATGCGGCGCGGAGAAACGGTGATCGCCCTGGTGAATGCGAACCCCTCAAATTGGGGTGAGCCCCCTATCCGCAACGAAATACCGGGGACAGGGCTTCGGTTCTCGGATGAGCGAAAGGAGGTCGAGCTGCCGGCGGGGGGACGTCTGCGGCCATGGGATTCGGGGGGGGCATCGCACTGGGTGGTCCTGAATCGCCTGGAAGAACACCAGGGCGAGCGCTTCGTGGTCATCAACAATCCCTTCAACAACCGCACCGAGCGCTATCGCTGGCAGGATTTTCTGAATGCCGTGGATCGCCAAGTTCGAGTAAAGGTTGTGAACGGTCAGGTTCGGGAAAATCCGAGCTGGTGGTTCCTCAGCGTTCATCAAAAGACAGGGGAGGAGTGAGATGCGGCCGGCTCGCACAGGCTGGATGGCGCTGATGCTTGCCAGCGTGATGGCCGGGTGTGGGACGCCAGGGGGCGCTCCGTCCACCCCTTCTCCTTCTCCAGGGATCCATCCGGCCCCCTCCCCGACGCCTTCACCCCATGTCTGGACCCGGATGCCCCAGCCGTCGGCGACCCCGCGGCGGCCGACCCCGACGGCGCGGGTGGCCCCCACCGCGACGCCTTCGCCCGAGGCCTTCGAGCCTCCTCCGTTATGGGTGGCCGCCCCGCTGTCCCCCAACTGGCTGATCTTCCAGCCGCCGGGCCCGAAGGGTTTCGGCCTGAAGCCGGTGGTCTGGTTTACAAACGGCTTTGAATGGGAGGGGCCGTTTCCGATCCCGGAATCCTGGGAGATCACTGAGGCGGATGAGGAGAACATCTTTCCGCTCATGAGGCGGCAGGGGGAGTTCTGGATGGGTTGCCTCAACCGCAAACAATGTCTGACCCGTTTGTCGTTCGATGCCCCGGTTCCGCGCCAGCCCCTCCATGCGAAATACCAGACCTCCGCGCTCGTGCCGGTGGTCCGCCTCGAGCTGCCCGCCGGATGGTCGTGGCCGGCCGTGGAGATCCCGAATCCGTGGCGCGGGACGAATCCGTGCAAGGGCCTAGTATATAAGGGAGAGTGCCAGCTCCATATGGAGATCTCAGGTTTCCCCGGAGACCCGGCCCTTCTGGTGGATATCTGGTGGGATGCGGACTTCGATCCAAACGAACCCCAGATCCCGAATCCGGAACGTCGGTTGCTGATCCTGGAGCCTGATCTCCATCGGAGCTGGACATTAATTCAGGAAGGGAGGATGGGTTACGTGACCACTTATGAGTTCTCTCCAGACGGGCGCTTTTTGCTCATCAACCGCATGGCGGTCTTCGCGGACGATCGGGGGGTTCTGATTTTCCGCTGGCCGGAGGGAGATGGGGTGGCTCGAGGGCCCGGAGCCGCGCGCTGGCTGCAACCGGAGAGAGAGACCCCGAAGCCATGAAAACCGGCGGAACGGATGGGAGCGAGATGAAGGATCCGCTTCTGGTGCGGATAGGGTTGCTGCTGGGAACCGCAGCGGTGATGGTCTGGGTGGACCGCCGGTGGGACGCCCCGTATGGGCGAGTCCCAAACTCCGTCTCCCTACCCCTGTTGGGGCTGGGGCTGGCGGCCGCCCTGGCCTTCCAGGATCTCACCGGGCTGATTCTGTGGCCGGCCTTCTATCTGGGCTGGCGGGCAGGAGGGATTGGGGGCGGGGACGCCAAGGTCTGGATGGGGATCTCGGCGATGGCTGGAATCCTGGGGACGGCCGTGGGATTTCTGGTCCTGGTGATCCTGGCCCGGCTGCGGCTGTGGCGGATGGGGTATGGGTGGATCTTCGGGTTGCGGCCGCCGGCGCGGGTGCCGATGGCGCTGCCCACAGCGGGCATGGCCTTCGGGGCTGCCCTGGCCCTTGCGTTGGGTCGGTAGATCGATCCGAACGAGGGGGAACCCACGCCCTGATCTCGGAGATGGAGCCGCACCGCGATGAGAAGAAAGGGGGTTCTGATTTCTGTCCTCCTCCTGATGGGGCTGGGGCATCGGATATCGGATCATTCGATGGCTCTGGCCTCCGGGTGGACGGACGTGTTCTTCGATGACTTCAGCGGGAACACGGGCTGGAACGTCTCGGCCTGCGGGGACGCCCCCGGGGACCCCAACGGCTGCAACTGGCCCGGCCAGGCCCTCTTCGGATTCAGCGACGGGGGGGCCTCCGTCCTGCGCCTGGTCCAGGACGGCGGCGTCACCTTCCCCCTGGTCGGACGAGAGGGGCTCTTCGACGCCCTGCCCCCCGGCACCCCCTGGGCCTTCGAGGTCCGCTTCCGCTTCCCCCAGGTCACGGCTTACGGGGTCAACATCGGGATGGGCTCGGGATCCTGGACGGACGCCCGCCTCCCCCAGGACCAGCCGCCGCGGGCGAATTGGGCGGACGCCTTCGCCGTCCACCAGGACACGAGCGGCAGCCCCCCGCGGCTGCAGATCTGGGTCTTCGGGACCCGGGTCCTGGAGCGCCCGGCCCCGGACATGGCCTGGCACGTCGTGCGGGTGGAGGTTCAGCCGAACGGGGCCTGGACGGCCTTCGTGGACGGGAGCCCGGTGGGGAGCGGGACGGGCGCCTTCCGGCCCCGGCTGGTCTACTTCGGCAACTATTACGAGCAGTGGTTCTGGGGGGACTGGACGGATCTGCACGTGGACGATTTGCGGATCCAGACCTACGTCGCCCCGCCCACCCCCACGCCGACGCCGTCGCCGACGGCGACGCCCAGCCCGACGCCGTCCCCGACGCCCACCGCGACCCCCACGCCCACGGCGACGCCGACGCCGACCCCGACGTCCACGCCGACGCCTTCGCCCACCCCGACATCGACGCCGACATCCACCCCGACGCCCACGGCGACGCCGACCGCCACGCCCACCCCCACGCCGACGGAGACGCCCACGCCGACATCGACGCCGACGAACACACCGACGCCGACATCGACCTCCACGCCCACGCCGACTTTCCCACCGACGTCCACGCCGTCGCCCACGCCCACGGCCACGCCCACCCGCACACCGCCTCCCCCGCCGTCGGTGGCGATGCCCTCGCCTTCCCCCACGCCGACCCCTACGGCGACGCCCACCCCGACCCGGATCCGGCCGACCCGGACGCCCACGCCTTCGCCTTCGCCGGCGCCTTCGGCGACGCCGACGTCCACGCCCTCGCCGATGCCCACGCCGACGCCTTCGCCGACTCCCTCCCCGACCCCGGCCCGGGCCTGGGGGATGGTCTTTCTGGACCGGGACGGGGACGGCCGCCCGGATCCGGACGAGCCCGGGATCCCGGGAGCGGTCGTGGAGGCGGGCGGGCGGACGATGGTGACCGGCCCCGACGGGCGGTTCCCGCTGCCGGCGGGGGCGCGGGCGCGGCTGCTGCGGCTGCCGCTGCGGGGGCGGCTGACGGTGGCGGATGGGGTGTGGTTCGGGGTGCAGCCCCTGCGGCGGCCCCTGTGGCTGCTGGGGCTGGCGGCGGGGCTGTTGCTCTTCTCGCTGGCCTGGGTGCGGGATCCGCGCCCGCGGGAGATCCATTGGATCTCAGAGCGCTTGAGGAGGACGCGATGACGGAATTCGATCTGGTCCTGGCGCTGTTGCTGATCGCGGGCTTCGCGCTGCTCGGGGCCCTCATCACCCTGGGCAACGCCCGCCAGGCCCGGGCCATCCGGGAGGTGGGCGAGGTGCTGCACGGATGGGCGATCCGCCATATCCAGCTCTCCCGGGCCGTCGCGGCCTCTGCTATCCGGATCGAGGACCCGATCGCCTGGCTCCAGGAGGCGCTGGCTCGCTTTCCGTTGCCGGAGGGATTGGCCCGGGAACTGGCTCTGGAGCGTCACGGCCATGGATGGGTTCTGCTCCGGAGCCGATCGGGGAAGCTCCTCCTGATTCGCCCGGAGATCGACCCCACTCCCCTGGAGCGGGGATCCCGGTTCACCTCTCCGGTGCTTCCCCCAGGATCTCTTCGAAAAGCCCGGGTGCTGGAGCTTTCCCCTGTGACGGCCTGGCCGACCTTCGATCTGGAGCTGTCTCAGGCATGGCGGCGATGGTTCCCCGAGGATCCCCCGCCGGATCGTGTGCGGCTTCTGATCTGGCCGGAAAGCGCTGAACCGGGATCATCCCGATGATAAAGAGGCAGTGGCGATGGGCCTCTGGCAGAAACGGGATGGCCTGGAGATCTACATCCCGGAAATCGCCCCGGAGCGGATCTGGCCCGGGATGCGGCGCTTGCCGCCGCCCCCAGGGGATCCGCCGGAGATCCCGGATGTGCCGGGATTCCCTCCCATGCCGGAGCGCTCTCCATGGTGGACCTACGCCCCATGGTTCCTGATGTCCGCGGTGTATGGCCTGATGGGCCCGCTGGCCTTTGGGGGAAGAGGATGGATGTATCTGCTGTTCATCCCGCTCGCGGCGGGTTCTTCGATCCTGGCCGGGGAGATCCAGCATCGGTGGGCGTTGCGTCGCCATCGGGCACAGACCGCCGAGGCGATCCGGCGGGCTGAGCGAAAGCTGCGGCGGTTCCTGACCGAGCTGGAAGCCTGGCGAAGCATGGAGGAATCCCTGGAGCGGGCGCTGTTCCCTCCATGGGAGGATTTATGCCAGCGTCTGCAGGCGGGGACGGATCTCTGGTTCCGCCATCGGGGGGATCCGGATTTCCTGAGCGTTCGGGCAGGCATTCGTCGGTCGCCGTTGCTCGCCCGCCATGGCCGGCCGCTTCCGGATCTCGAGGATCTTCCGCTGCCCCTGCAGGGCATCGTCCGGGCGATCACGGGCGCCATTCAGGCTGAGGTCGAGCGTCCGCTTCCGCTTTTGCTCCGCGCATCCACCGCCCTGATCGCTTTCCCGGGTCAAGAAGGGGCCATCGCCCGGCTCCTTCTGGAGCTGGCCTTGACCCACGCGCCTTCCGAGATGGAGATCCGGGTGGGCCTCGGGGACCCGGGTTGGGCCTTCCTCCGGTGGTTGCCGCACGTGGGGGAGCTCCGGGAAGGCTATGCCGGGGGACCGGCCCGGATCCGGGAGATGCTGTTTGAGGAGTTTTTCCGAAGGAGAAGTCGCGGGGGAGAGGGCCCGGCGGTGATCGCCCTGGGGGATGCCGGATGGCTGACCGACGGCCGCCTGGGCATGCTGCTGCGGGAGGGCCCTGCCGTGGGCCTCTATCCCCTCCTGATCCTTCCCCCTGGGGCTTCCATCCCGGGGGGGATCCGCACCCTTGGCATTTGGATGCCCGACGGGGGGATCCGGATCCTGGATCTGGCCAGTGGACAGGCGGTGGAGGGAATGGATCCCGCCCCGCGCCTCTCTCCGGGGCAGGCCGAGGCGCTGGCTTTCTCCCTCTCCCGCCTGCGACCCATGGGAGTGGGGGATATCGGGACCGTCCGTCCAGCCCCCGCCCTGTGGGGGATCCATGAGCCCGACCCTCAGACGCTGAGGCAGGTGATCCAGAAAGCCCGGAACGGGCGCGAGCGCCTGGCGATCCCCGTGGGATACACCGACGAAGGGCTACCTTTTCTACTGGATCTGCACGACCGGGCCCATGGGCCCCACGCCATGGTGATCGGGACCACCGGGTCGGGCAAAAGCGAGGCCATGCGGACCCTGGCCCTGGCCCTGGCCCTTCATTTCTCCCCGGAGCGGGTGCGGCTGCTCTTCATCGACTTCAAGGGGGGCGGCGCGTTTGCCCCCCTGGAGGGCCTGCCCCATTGCGTCGGGCTGCTCTCCAACCTGGATCCCCGGGAGGCGGCCCGGGCGCTGGAGACCCTGGAAGGGGAGCTGGACCGCCGGCAGCGGATCCTGGCGGAGCGGGGAGCGGATCACGCCGACGCCGCGGGGCTGCCCCATCTGGTGGTGATGGCCGATGAGTTCGCCGAGATGCTGGAGCAGATCCCGGATGGGATGGGGCGGATGATCCGCCTGGCCCGGCTGGGGCGGAGCCTGGGGATGCATCTGGTGCTGGCGACCCAGCGGCTGGGGAGCGCGGTCCCCGGGGAGCTCCGGGCCAACCTCCGGGTCCGGATCGCGTTGCGCTGTGAGACGCCGGAGGAATCGGCGGCGGTGCTGGGACGGCCGGACGCGGCGTATCTGCCCGGGAGCGGCTGGGCCTTCATTCAGGTCGGGCAGAACGAGGTGTTCCGACGGATTCGGTTCGCGTATGCCTCGGGGGCCTCGATCGGCGTACAGGAGGAATACCGGATGGACCCGGCGGATCCGAACCGGGCGCTGCGGATCGATCGAGTGGGAGGCGACGGCGTGCGGGATCTGGATCGGCTGGCCCTCGTGCTCCGGACGATGGATCCCCCGGTGCCGTCGCTGGCCCCGCCCTCTCTGCCAGAGGATCCGGGCGTTCCGGAGGAAGAGGGCATCGACCAGATCGGCCTGGGGATAGCGGATTTCCCGGAGCAGGGGGAGATCCGCTGGGTGTTCTGTGAGAGGCAGACTCCGGATCTCATGCTGATCGGTCAGGCGGGAACCGGAAAGACCCGGATCCTCCAGGGGATGGCGTCGGCAGCGGCCCGGGCCGGCCGGCGGGCCTTTGTCGTCGATGGACGCGGGGAGTGGCGGGAGGTTCCGTGGGCAGTCCGGGTGGATCCCCTGGATCGGGAAGGGGTGGGCCGGCTGTTTCGGATCCTGCGGGCGGAAGCGGGCCCCGCCCTGCTGGTGCTGGATGGGGCGGACAGCATCGCGGAGGAGGCGCAGATGGCGCTGGAGACGGGGCTGGAGATGGCACGAGCCCGCGCCGATCTCTGGATTTGGATCGGGTCACGGCGGGAGGTGGCCCTGCGATCCCTACGGGGGCGGCCCGCCCATCGGGTGGTGCTCCCGCTGGAAGCTCGGGACTGGGAAGCCATCGTCGGGCGTCTGCCGATCCCGGAGGAACCCTTCGGGGGTCGCTGGTGGGGAGAGGGGCGGTGGCGGGAAATCCGGCTGCGGCGACAGGGGGTGCTGGCGCCTCCTGTTCCACCGCTCCCTCGAGCTCCCCGAGCCTCCTGGTCCGATTTACCCTCGCCCGCGCAGGGGGAAGGAGGGGTGACCCTTCCTCTCGGATGGTGGGATGACGATCTGCAGCCGGCCGTTCTCCTTCTGGACCGGCGGCGGCCGGCGCTGGGGATGGCCCCGGAGGTGGCCTGGGGACGGGGAGTGATGGAAGGGCTGGTGCGCCGGCTTCAGGAGGCCATGGGGAGGGTGCTGGCGTGGGATCCCGAGGGTCTGCTGGAGGGGTTGGTGAAGGGGGAAGAGGACCCCCGGGCTTTCCTGGAGCTTGCGATGGCGGGGGAGGCCACAGGATCCGGGGGCCTCCTGGTGGTGGCAGATACGGATGCCCTGCGGATGCGGATGGGGTATGGGGAGGAGATCCCGGTCGCCCTGCGGCGCTCCGAGCGCTGGATCTGGTTGTGGGTAGGGCGAGATGGGTTGGGGCTGCGCGGGTGGCGGTTGCTTCCCGAGCCGGAGGATCGGGGAACGCCGCCGATCGCAGCGGGCCATCCAGGTCTGACTTGGCTGGCCACGTCCGGCCAGGGCCGCTGGGTCATCCTCCCGGTGCGCTCATGAACCTCCGCGATCCGCTCGAACCGTTGGAACTGGGGCTTTCGCGAGGAGGCCATCGCAAGCGGTTTGCGCTTCCCCAAAAAGATGTCTCCCCATGCCCGTGGGGAGAAGAGGTGATGTTCTCCATTCTCCATATATTGGAGGCGATCCATGCTTCGCGCACGACAGGCACTTCCTTTGTTGATTGGGTTGGCCCTGGCAGCGGTTGTGGCGATCGCTGCCCGAATGCTCGTCACGATGGGTGTGCCCGGCCAGGTCGCAATCGCCGTGGCGGCTGTCCCGCTCTATCCCGGGGATACCCTTACCGAGGAGCGCGTTCGAACGGTTACCGCCTATGATGCTCCGGCTGTGCGGGGGATGATCCGGGAGGCCGATCTCCCGCGTTACGCGGGGGGGACCGTGCTGATGTTCATTCCGGCAGGAGCGGCGATCCCCCGGACGGCGATCCTTCCCTCCGGCCAGCTCACGGCGGCGGCCCGTCTTTCCTCCGTGCTGGTGGAGGGAGAACAGCTGCTTTCCCTGCAGGATACGGATCGGCTTCAGGCGCCGCCTTTTTCCATGCTGCGCCCCGGGGACTGTCTGGATGTGGTGGCGTTCTTCGAAGCACCCGCCGGGGGCGCCGCCCCGACCGCCGTATCCGCGGGGCTTGAGGGAATCCCCCCTCGGACACCGGGGGCGGAAATTACCGGGACGATGGGCCTGACCCTTCCCACCCGCCCCATGGCGAAATGGATCGCCCGCGGAGTGGTGCGCTCGATCCTGGGTTTCCCAAGCCCTTCCGGCGGTGAGGGAACATCCGCGGTGCGAACATCGGGCGCTTCCACCGGCGCGCCGCGGCTATTGCTGGGGGTGCCCCAAAGCGCGCTGGAGGGGATCGTGTATGCCCTGGAGACCGCGAAGATGGTCTATCTGATGGTGGCGCCCCCGTGCGCCCGCGCGGAGATCCCCCCCTCCACCGGGTTCGCGGAGCAGGATCTGGAACAATGGGTCTGGGCCGGCCGGCGGGCCGCCGGGGCGCCCGCTTTCTTCCTTCCATCTGGATCTCCACCCCAACGGTAAGGGAGAAACGATGGGCATGAATATCGTCATCCTGGGGAACCTGAGTGGGATCGGCGGGGAGATCGCCAATCAGCTGGCCCGTTTAGGGCATGAAGCGTATGCGATGCCTGGGGTGGTGGCAGTGGAAATCCTGGCTGGCCTCCGCCCGCAGCTCCTCATCCCGGTGGCAACGGAAACCGGGATGACCACCGAGACGGTCAGCCGCCTGGTGGCGGAAACTGGGGCTGCGGTCATTGTGGTGGCCTCCCCGGGGAGCCCCTGGGCGACTTGGGGGGAACATCTCCAGTATCCGGTGATCGCCCCGGAGCGCGCGGCAGGGGAAATCGCGGCCCGCCTCAGCGAGCTGATGGCCCAGGTTCAGGCCACCGAACAGGCCCGGTATTTGCAGACGGTTTATGGGGCGCCCGTCGTGGTGGCCAGTCAGCCCCGCGTGATCGGGTTCGGAGGCCCCAAGGGAGGGACCGGGAAGAGCACGGTCGCGGCGAACGCCGCGGCCCTCCTGGCGGCCCGGGGGCTCTCCGTCCACCTCATCGATGCCGAATCGGATACGCGGGGGAACCAGCCCGATTTATTCCGGCTGGGAGAGGGAATCCCTATCTATTCCATCATCGAGCTGGCCAGCCACCACCCGCCCATGCCCCGCGCCGGCGGCGTGTTCGAACCCGGCGCCCATATCCCGATCTTCTGGAGCCAGGTGCCGGCCCCGCGGGGGATCCGCTGGAACCTGCGCCTCACCGCCGGGTTGTTGACCCTGGATCCCTTGATGGGGGAACATTCCCTTTCCGTTCTGGCTCGGGCGGCGGATTGGCTGGATTTCGCCATTGAACGAGCGACCGGGGAGGGATACACCGTGGTCCTGGACACCGGCAATAACCTGATGTCGCCGCTCTCGCTGCGAGCGATCAATCGCTCCCAGGTGCTCTATATCATCCTGGAGCCCGAGGACACCGGGCTGATCGCCGGGGCTTCCTGGCTGGCGCACGTCTACCGGATGGCTGGCCCTGCGGCCTTTTCCAGCAAGGTTCGAATTGTCTTCAATAAAGTGCGTGGGGAATCCGGCTCCGAGCTGGTCGGGCGGTTGCGGGAGCATGTGGAAGCGATCCTGGGTCACCGACTGCCGCGGGCGATGCCGGTGCACATTTTGCCCTATCTGGATCTGGATATCGCCCGATCGCAGACCAACCTGCGGCTGGGCGTGGAGCACCTGGCGGTCCTTCAGGCCCTGACGGGCGGACGATATGCGGAGGAAACCCGCGGGTTCACCGAGGCGCTCCAGTCCATGTTATCGGAGCTCTTCCCGGTCCTCGCCGCTGCCTCTCCGACGCGAGAGGCCTCCCCGCGGTTTCGGTTCCCATGGAGAAGATAGCGCTGTTTTCCTCTTTTTTTTCTCAGGGCGAGGGTTGCAGGATCCGGGGTAGCGGTCCATGCATATCGGGGATCCCGACTCGGGTTAGGAGCGCTCCGAACCTTGAGAGGAGCGAATTTGACGGTTTCGCCCCATCTGATTTAACATAGCGATGTCTCCAAAGCGGAGCCCAGCTTACGGATGAGGAGGAGAAGCCATGAAGCACAACCGCCCGCCATAGTTCCTTCTCTTGGCTGTGCTCGGCCTGGTGGCCCTGAGCGCATGCCGTCAGGCGACTCCAGCGCCTCTGACGCCTACGACTGCCCCTGCTCCGACTCCAACCTCGGCTCCTGCGCCCTCTCCGACCGCTGCCCCTGTGGGCATTCAGGAACTCGTCCTTTCCACGGTCGCCTCCCAGGAGGCAGGGGTCCAGCAACTCCAGGCGGGTCAGATCGATATCTACGCGGAGACGGTATCAAACCCCCAGCTGTTCAAGACGGTGCGCGGCGATGCCAAGTTGGGTTATAACTTGGCCTGGGGCGCTTACACAGAGCTCACCTTCAACCCCGTGTTGAACTTCAAAGACGGTCGGCTGAATCCCTTCGGGGACCCGCAGATTCGAGAGGCGATGAATTGGCTGATCGATCGCAACTACATTGCCCAGGAGATCTATGGAGGCTTGGCCACGCCCAAGTGGTTGCCCCTGAGTTCCGCCTTCCCCGACTATGCCCGATATGTAGATGTGGCGCGTGCTCTGGAGCGTCAGTACGCGCACAATCCGGACAAGGCGAAGCAGGTCATTGCGGATCGCATGAAGGCGCTGGGGGCCACCCTCGGGCCGGACGGAAAGTGGCTATATAAAGGCAAGCCGGTCACCTTGATCTTCATTATTCGGACGGAGGATGAGCGCAAAGCCATCGGCGACTATGTGGCAGGCCTGCTGGAGCAGGTCGGGTTTACTGTGGATCGGCAGTATAAGACCCGGAAGGAGGCCTCGCCGATCTGGCTCCGGAGCGATCCCGCCGAGGGCAAGTGGCACCTCTACACCGGAGGGTGGATCAACACAGCGGTCTCCCGGGATGATTCTACGGTGTTCGCTGATTTCTATACGCCACAGACCAGTGCCCTGGCGGGCACCCCTCTGGCCACCGCCTACAAGCCTTCTCCGGAGTTCCTGGATGTGGCCACGAAGCTGCAAAACCGGCAGTATCGCACCCTGGAGGAGCGAGCTCAGCTGTTCCGCCGGGCCATGGAGCTGGCGCTGAAGGATTCCGTCCGGGTATGGCTGGTCGATCAGCAATCCTTCAACGCCCGCAAGGCGGATCTGACTGCAGCCTATGATCTGGCCGGCGGCCTCGGCGGATCCCGATTGGTTCCCTATACCCTTCACTGGCTCAAGAACCCTGCCCCCCAGGTGCGCATCGCCTTCAACGGGATCCTGATTGACCCCTACAACCCGGTGGCCGGCTCCAACTGGGTCTCCGATGCCTTCGCCTATCGGGCCACCAGTGACCCGGCGGCCATGCCGGATCCTTATACAGGGCTTTACTGGCCCCAGCGGCTCGAGCGGGCAGAGGTAGTGGTCCGGGAAGGATTACCGGTAACTCGGACTCTGGATTGGGTCTCCCTGCAGACGGCGAAGGAGATCCAGGTCCCCGCCGATGCCTGGGTGGACTGGGACGCGAAGGCCCAGCGGTTCGTTCGCGCCAGCGAGCGTTATACCCAGCCTGTGAGCGTTCAGGCTAAGGTCACGGTGTATTACCCGGCAGACCTGTTCCAGAAGGTGAAATGGCATGACGGCTCGCCCCTCTCTCTGGGGGATTTCATCCTGAACTTGATCCTGACCTTCGATCGAGCCAAGCCAGATAGCCCCATCTATGACGAATCCTATGTCCCGAGCTTCGAATCCTTCATGCAGCGATTCAAGGGTGTCCGCATCGTCTCAACGAACCCGCTGGTGATCGAAAGCTATGTGGACGCTTTCGAGCTGGATGCCGAGGTCCTGGCCGCTGGCTGGACATGGTTCCCTGACTATAGCTTTGGGCCGGGTCCGTGGCATACCCTCGCGCTGGGGATCCGGGCGGAGGCCGATAAGAAGCTGGCCTTCTCCTCCGATAAGGCGGAGAAGCTGAAGGTGGAATGGATGAACATGGTGGCCGGACCCAGCCTGGATGTGCTGAAGGCCGCGCTGGATCAGGCCGCGCAAGAGGGTTATCTCCCCTATGCTCCGACGATGGGTGAATACGTGAAGAAGGAGGAAATCCAGAGCCGTTATGCCAACCTGAAGAAGTGGGTGGAAGCCCATAACCATTTCTGGGTTGGCATGGGCCCGTTCTATTTGGATAAGGTGTTCCCCACGGAGAAGACCGTCAGCCTGAAGCGGTTCGCTGACTTTCCAGATCCACCGGACAAGTGGGCCCGGTTCAGCGCGCCGCGCCTGGCGACCGTCAGCGTGGAGGGGCCCAGCCAGGTGACGGCCGGGAGCGAGGCCACCTTTGAAGTCAGCGTCAAAGAGAAGGATCGCCCCTATCCGGCGGCGGATGTCCAAAGCGTTCGCTATCTGGTCTTCGATGCCCAGGGTCAGGTGGCCGCCAGCGGCCAGGCCGCTCCCGTCGCGGAAGGGCGCTATCAGGTTCGCCTGACAGGGGATGTGACCCAGAAGCTGGGGGCGGGCAGCAACCGGCTGGAGGTGATCGTGACGGTCAAGCCGGTGAGCCTGCCGGCCTTCGCCTCTCTGGAATTCATCAGCACGAAATAAGCGAGGGCTACCTCTGGATCTGGGGCGAGGGCGAGGCTGGAGAACGCCTCGCCCTCGCCTGGCAAAGGGGATGGACGAGGAATGGAGCAGAGCGCCCTGCTGGTGACCCCGAAGCCGGAGGCCGCGGCTTCCGCCTCACCCTTGCTTGAAGCCGCCCGGCGGGTCTTTCTCTTTGTGTCCTTCCGGATCCTTGTTCTGGCGATCACCGTCGTCATTGCTGTTTATCTCACCATCCTTGTCGCGAACATGGGCGGGTATGTCGATGAGATCCGCCGGGCCGAGATCCGGGAGCGGGTCGGTCAAGAGTTGTTGGCCAATCCGTCCTTCCGAACCCTCTCCCCAGACGCGCGGGCTCGCTTGCAGCAGCAGCGGGTGCAGCAGCTGGAACAGTATTTCGGGCTGGATCGGCCCTTTCTCATTCGGAGTTTGATTTACTTGAGGGATGCCCTGCTCCTGGATCTGGGACGCTCCTATCAGATCTCCAGCGACACCGGATCCCGACAGGTCCGTCTGATTCTCGCCGAACGTCTGCCTCCCACGATCCTCCTCTTGAGCACGAGCAATGTCCTGATCTTCTTTTTGACCCTGTGGGCTGGCCTGGCCCTCTCCCGGCGCTATGGTCATCTGGTGGATCGTGTGATCATCGCTCTGACTCCTCTCTCGGCCGCACCGGCCTGGTTCTATGGGGTTTTCCTGATCCTGATCTTCGCCGCTACCCTCCGCTGGCTCCCTTTCGGAGGCATGGTGGACGTCCCCCCGCCTCTGGATTCCATGAGTTATGCTCTCAGCGTGCTGCGTCACCTGATCCTGCCCACCCTGGCCCTCACGCTGAGCAACTTCTTTATCAACGCTTATGCCAACCGCACCTTCTTTCTGATTTACGCCGGTGAGGATTATGTGGAAATGGCGCGGGCCAAAGGCCTGAAAGGCCGCGACATCGAGCGTCGGTATATCCTCCGGCCCACCCTGCCGAATATCCTCACGAGTTTTGCTATCGTGTTGATCACCTCGTGGACCGGCGCGCCGATCCTGGAGACGGTGTTCAATTGGCCTGGGCTGGGTCGGGTGACCTATGAGGCCATCGGGCTGGTGGATACGCCCGTGATTGTGGGAGCGACCGTTATTTTCGCGTATCTGCTGGCCCTGACGGTGCTGATCCTGGACATCCTCTATGCCCTCGTTGATCCCCGGGTGCGGATTGGCGGGCCGGGGGTGGAGCAGGGGGCCCCATGAGGTTCTGGCTAAAAGATTTCCTGAAGGATCTGCGCTATTATCCCTCGGCCCTTCTCGGAGGGATCGTCATCGGGATCATGGCGTTGATCTCCCTCGCCGTGCCTCTTCGGATCCCTTACTCGGAGGCTGTCCGCTTGTGGCGAGGAGGGGAGGAGGTCTGGTATCGATCGCCCCGTCAGGTCCCTCCGGCGTGGGTGAACTGGTTCCGACGGGATAAGCTGGCGGATACTCTGATCTTCAGCACGCGGGATCAGCCCTCCTGGAAGCGCAGCCAGCCCGCCGGCGAGGGGCGGCGCATCGAAGTGGAGTTCGTTTTCAATTATCCCTACGATACCTTCCCTCAGGAGCTCGCTCTCTATATCTGGTCCAGCTTCCGCGAGAAGGCGCCGTTCCTCGTGGCGACCTGGAAGACCCCGGATGGGCGATCGATCCGGGTCGCGGAGCTCCGCGTCGAGGGGATCAAACAGGGGTTCCGATTCTCTCAGGATCGCCGGCTGCTCCAACGTCTGGAAGGAGTTCCCCCTGAGGAAGCCCTTTTCTCCACGCCGGGGGAGAGCCGGCCTCGGGTGTTGAAGGGAACCTATCGATTGCGCATCGAAGCGGTCACCTTCGAGCCGGACGCGGATGTCGATGTGGAATTCATTGCCTACGGGCAGGTATACGGCTGGGCGGGAACCGACCGCTACCGCCGCGATCTGGGGGTAGCTCTGCTCTGGGGCTTCCCGGTGGCCATGGCCTTCGGGGTGCTGGGCTCCGTAGGGACCACCCTGATCGCCATGGGGCTGGCCGCCGTGGGGGTGTGGTTCCGGGGATGGGTGGACGAGCTGATCCAGCGCCTGGTGGAGATCTTCTCCATCATCCCCTTCCTTCCTGTCCTCATCTTGGTGGGCACCCTTTACTCGCGTAGCTTGGTGGTGATCCTGGGGGTCGCCATTGTCCTTTCGGTCTTCAGCATCACCATCAAGAACTATCGGGCGATCTTCCTCCAGATCCGGGAACTGCCCTATATCGAAGCCGCACAGGCCTATGGGGCGGGAAGCGGGCGGATCATCCTCCGCTATCTGTTGCCCCGCGTCCTTCCCCTAATGATCCCGAATCTGGTCATCGGAGTGCCCAGCTTTGTCTTTCTGGAAGCTTCCCTCGCTGTGCTCGGGTTAGGGGATCCCGTGCTGCCTACGTGGGGGAAGGTGTTGGACGAGGCGATCTTCAGTGGAAGCCTCCTCCAGGGCTCTTACTACTGGGTGCTGGAGCCTGCCTTCCTGCTGATGGTGGCAGGCCTTTCGTTCTCCACCGTTGGCTTCGCCCTGGATCGGGTGTTCAACCCTCGTCTGCGGGAGATCTGAGATCAGCGATGACCCCGAAGACCCTCCTGGAGATATCGAACCTGGTCCTCCACTTCCGAACCCGGGCAGGGATCGTGCGCGCGGTGGACGGGGTGGATCTGACTGTGGGAGATAACGAGGCCCTGGTGATCCTGGGCGAATCGGGATGCGGCAAATCCTCCCTGGTCCGCGCGATCCTGCGCCTGTTGCCTCGCAACGTGGCCGCTTATCGCGGCGCGATCCTCATGGATGGGCTGGATCTGATGCGCCTGGATGATGAAAGCTTCCGCCGGGAAGTGCGCTGGAAGCTGATCTCTCTGGTCCCCCAGGCGGCAATGAACGCCTTCAACCCGGTATTGCGGATGGGCGATCAGATCATCGAGCCGGCCGTGAACCAGCTGGGGATGAGCCGAGGCGAGGCGCTGGAACGGGCTCGTGCCCTCTTTCGGCTGGTGGGGATCCCGGAGGCCTTCCTCCAGCGTTATCCTTTTGAGCTCAGCGGGGGGATGCGCCAGCGGGCCGCTATCGCCATGGCCATGATCACCTCTCCCCGCCTTCTCCTCCTGGATGAGCCTACTTCTGCGCTGGATGTGCTCACCCAGGCCAGTATCTTCAACAAATTGAAACAAATCAAATGGGAGACGGGGATCGCCTTCATCCTGATCACCCATGACATTGCGGTGTCCAGCGAGTTGGCCGATCGGGTGGCCGTTATGTACGCAGGTCAGATCGTCGAGTTCAGCGATGCGCAACGGTTCTTCCGTGAGCCTCTCCATCCGTATTCAAAGGGCTTGCTGGCCAGTGTGCCTCGCCTCCGCCATCGGGGGGAGATCACGTTCATCCCCGGCCGGCCTCCGGGCCTGATCCAGCTTCCCCCCGGCTGTCGCTTCGCAGATCGTTGCCCTTTCCGGTTTGAGAAGTGTTCCCAGGATCCGCCGGTGATCCATCGGGATGGTCGTATGGTGCGCTGCTGGCTTTATGAGTGACGCGGGGGATTCCGGGTAGTTCCCCGATCGCTCGGAGGGAAATGGGCATAGCCGCGGGAACCGGGATCTCCCAGATGTGAGGAGGAAGATGGCAGATATGGAATCCCAGACTCGCCTGATCTCCGATCAAGCCATGGCCCATGCGACCCAGGGGCCTCTCCTGACGGTGCGAGATCTATGCGTATGGTTTGAGTTGCGCCGCTGGGTCTTCAGCCGCGCCGGCTATGTGCGCGCGGTCGATGGGATCTCCTTCGATCTGTATCCGGGGGAGATCCTCGCGGTGGTCGGGGAGAGCGGATCAGGCAAATCCACCCTGATCCGAACCCTCCTGGGGCTGCATCGGCCGGTCCGGGGCACGGTGAGTTACCTGGGAAGGGATCTTCGCACGTTCACCTCTCAGGAGATGCGCTGGTATCGGAACACGCAGGTGGGCTATGTGCAGCAGGACCCTTACGGGGCCCTTCCCCCGTTCATGAGCATCCGCCAGATCCTGGAAGAGCCCCTGATCGTCGGGGGGGTTCGGGATCGGCGCCAGCGCCTGGAGCGCGTTTGCGAGGTCATGGAAGAGGTAAAGTTGACTCCGGTTGAGGATTTTCTTTTTAAGTTCCCGCATATGCTCAGCGGTGGGCAGCAACAGCGGGTGGTCATCGCCCGGGCGATCCTGATGCGCCCCCGTTTGCTCATTGCCGATGAGCCCGTCTCTATGCTGGATGCCTCTATCCGTGTGGAGATCCTGAAGCTGATTCAGGCGTTGCAGCAGCGTTATCACCTGTCGGTCATTTACGTAACCCACGATCTGGCGACGGCCAGCTATTTCGCCGACCGCATCCTGGTGATGTATGCCGGCAAGGTCGTCGAGCAAGCCCCTATTGCGGAGCTGCTCGCCCATCCGGCTCACCCATACACAGCCGCTCTGCTCACTGCGCTCCCGGACCCCGATCCAGAGAATGCCCGGTTGCTGAAGGAGATCCCACCCGGGGAGCCCCCCAGCCTGATCGCTCCGCCTCCCGGCTGTCGCTTCCACCCCCGTTGCCCCCGCATCCTTCAGGGCTTGTGCGACCGGGAGGAGCCTCCGGATTTCGAGGTGGGGCCGCAACATCATGTCGCCTGCTGGCTGTATCGCCCATGAGCCCCAGGCACTGGATCGCAGCAGGTCTCTTCCTCATGCTGCTCGGGTGGGCGATCGCTTTCCTGATGGTCATCCGCTATCTTCCCCCCTCTCTGCTGCTCTCTCTCTTCTCCTACGTTGCATCCGCCGCGGGGTTCCTGATCGGGATGCTCGGCCTGCTCTTTGCCCGGCGTTCCGGTCGGGAGCGATGAGCGCATGGAGAGCGCCCTCCCCGGGATCCATGACGCAGCCATGGTATACTCGGGGAGGAACCTCCTTGGGGAGCCAGGGATGCGCATTACCATTGTCGGTCTGGGGAAAATCGGAATCTCCCTGGGGCTGGCGCTGCGGGAGGCGACGCCCCAGGCCCAGCGGATTGGCCACGATCCGAACCCGTGGCGGGCGCGGGAGGCATTGCGACGACAGGCCGTGGACCGCATAGATGGGAGCCTTCCTGGAGCCTGTGAGGGATCCGACCTGATCCTCCTCGCGCTCCCTCTGGCCGACATGGAGCGGACCCTGCGGGCGATCGCCCCCATCCTTGCCGAAGGCACCCTGGTGCTGGATACAGCGGAGCTCAAGGCCCCGGTCTTGGCCTGGGCCCGGCACCACCTCCCTCCCACCGTCCCATTCATCGGTGGCCATCCGATTCTCCGTCCGGACGTTGGGGAGGAACCCGGACCGGATTTGTTCCGGGATGCCCTGTTCTGCCTGACCCCGCCGGCTCAGGCCCCTGCCTGGGCCGTGGAGGCGGCCGCCGGGCTGGCCCATCGGATCGGTGCGCGCCCTTTCTTCATCGACCCCGTCGAGCATGACGGCTGGATGGCGGCTCTCGAGCAATTGCCGTCTCTGCTCAGCGCCGCCCTCCTGTCGGTGTGGTCCGCCGCACCCGCCCGACGGGAAATGCCCCAGGCGATCGGGAGTCGCTTTGCCCGCATGACCGCGGATCTCCCGGATGCTCCCAGCGGGCGGCTGGCGGCAATGGCCAATCGGGAATCCCTGCTTTACTGGCTGGATCGCCTGCTGGAAGCACTGGGGCGTTTGCGGGAGGCGCTGACCGATGTAGAGAATGAGGCCGCTCTGGAGGACTTTTTCCGCTCCGCCGATCGGATCCGGGAAGCCTGGTTGAAGTCCCGGCATGAGAGCCTGCAGGCCTTGCCGATCCCGGCGGATCCGCCCGGCCTCCTGGAAACCATGTTGAAGCTCCGCTCCCTTCGCCCCTCCCGGAAGCAATAAACCCGAGCGGAGCTTTCACGAGATGGGGTCTCATTCTGGACAGCCCGAATTCGATCCTTCGGAGGGCCTCATCGGATGCGGGTGTTGATGATCGCGCCGACTTCGTTCTTCAACGACTATGGATGTCACGTGCGCATCCTGGAGGAAGCCAGAGCCCTCCAGTCCCTCGGGCTCCAGGTGAAGATCGTGACTTACTACAAAGGCCGCGATCTCCCAGGTCTGGATATCGTCCGCACCCCTCCCCTGCCGTGGCGTTCTCACTATGAGGTCGGATCCTCCCGACATAAGATCGCCTTCGATCTCTATCTCTCTGGGACGGCGCTGGCCACGGCGCTGCGCTGGCGCCCCCATCTGTTGCACGCGCATCTCCATGAGGGCGCGCTCATCGGGAGCGTCCTTCGGACGCTGTTACGGGTTCCGCTGATTTTCGATTTTCAGGGCAGCCTGACCGGGGAGATGATCGATCACCGCTTCCTGAACCCGGATGGGCCCTGGTATCCCCTGATGCGGCGGCTGGAGGTCTGGATCGATCGGCAGCCCGATCGGATCCTTACCAGCACGATTCACGGGGCTCGCCTGCTGATCGAGGCCTTCGGCGCGCCCCCGGAGCGGGTGATCCCGTTCCCGGATGCGGTCAATACGGAGGTCTTCCGCCCCCCGCTCCCCGAGGAGATGCCGGAGCTCCAGCGCCTGCGGGAGGAATGGGGGATCCCCCCGGGGCGCCGCCTGGTGGTCTATCTGGGGTTGCTGGCCCCCTATCAGGGCACGGATCTGCTGCTGGAGGCGGCCGCTCACGTGATTCATCAGGATCCTCAGGTTCATTTCATGATCATGGGATTTCCGGGGGAAGCCTTCTACATGGCCCGGGCCGCCGCCCTGGGGATTTCGGCGCATGTGACGTTTACGGGGAAGCTGCCTTACGAGCACGCCCCGATTTATCTTCGGTTAGGCGAACTGGCGGTAGCGCCCAAAATGTCGGCCACAGAGGGAAGCGGGAAGCTGTTAAACTATATGGCCACCGGCCTTCCGGTGGTGGCTTTCGATACCCCGGTCAGCCGGGAGTTCATGGGCCGGGACGGCTATTACGCCCGATTGGGGGATGCGGGAAGCCTGGCGGAGTGGATTCTGTATGCCCTCCGTCATCCGGAGGAATCGGTGGAGCGCGGCCGCCGGCTTCGCGCCCGGGCTATAGCTCATTACAGCTGGAGAACCGCCGGTCAGATGTTGCTGGAAATCTATCAGGCTGTTCGACAGGGCAGGCATCTCCCAGCGTGGGTCAGTGTTTCGCCCCGAAGAGGCGCGGATCTCTCTGCTTCCCTGAAGTCCGCGCGAGAGGAGGCGGGGAAGGCGGTTCCAGGCGGCTCCACCCCTAAAGGATGATCCGGATCTCGCTCGACGGAGGATGCGGGGAAGGCTACGACCCCCGAGATCCCATGGGGATCAACCCCCAATGGCTATGGCTTGGCTTTATCCATTGGGGGATTCCCGGGGGAACTGCGGGAAGGGGATCCCCCGCGATCTGGATCCAACCTGGTGATGAGGCAGGGATCGGATGCTTCGTGGAGTCGTTGAATTGTGGCGTTATCGAGATCTGCTCTGGTTGCTCACCTGGCGGGATCTCAAGGTCCGATACCGGAATTCGGTCCTCGGCGTGGCCTGGTCATGGATGAACCCCCTGCTGATGATGACCGTATTCACAGTGGTCTTCACCGTGATGAACCGGGGGCCGGCCAGCCTTCCGCACTTTCACGCCTTTGTGCTGATCGGCATCCTGGCCTGGAACGCCTTCGCCATCTCCGTTCAGGGGGCTGCGGAGAGCGTCACCGCCAGCGCCCCCCTGGTGCGCAAGGTCTATTTCCCCCGTGAGGTCCTCCCCCTCTCGGTCGTCCTTTCGAATATGCTGAATTTCCTGATCTCCCTGCCCATCTATTTCGCCATCGCATGGCTCTCCGGGATCCGGCCGACGCCCTGGCTGCTGCTGCTGCCGCTGACACTGCTGGCCCATGGGATGTTCACCGCGGGCGTGGCCCTGGCGGTCTCGGCTTTGAATGTGTTCTACCGGGACACCGGGCATATCCTCCAGGTGTTGTTGCTGGCCTGGTTCTTCCTGACCCCGATCTTCTATCCGATATCGGTTTTGCCTCGAAAGGCCTCGTTCCTGGGGATCTCGGTGGACGTCTGGCTCTGGACCCGGCGCCTGAACCCCATGGCCTCGATCATCGCTTCTTATCACGATCTCTTTTACTATGGGACGTATACGGCGCCGGAGTTCCTCATCCGGACCCTGGTCACTGCCGGGCTGGTAGGGCTTCTGGGTTATGCGCTGTTCCGCCGGCTCAGCCCCCGCTTCGCCGAGGAAGTTTGAAGGGAGGAGCTCTGGCGGCGATCACCCGGCGGAGCCCAGCCGTTCCAGGGCGAAGGCAAAGGGTTCTTCAGCCCGGATCACGGCGGCTGGGATGCCGGCGTTTTTCAGCAGGGGAAGAACGCGAGGGGCGGTCTCCGGCCCGCCAAAGGAGGCAGTCTCCAGCACGATCGCGACCACCCGCATGCCATGAGAGACCAAGCTTCGAGCGGCCATCGCCCATCGCGGATCGCCGGAGGGGGTGATCAGGATGAGGATGGAGCCGCGGGCGATGCGGAGGGCATGGGATTGTAGCGCCTGGTGGAAGGGGATCTCGCCGTGCGCCCGCAGCAGCGCCAGCCCCTCCAGGAGACGCTCCAGCTGGTTTTCCCCGCGATGAGGCGACAGAAGGAGCCGACGGGAGCCATATGCCAGGATCCCCACCATCCGCCCGCGTCGCAAAAAGTAAGCGGCCAGGGAAGCGGCGAGGGCGACCGCATATTCTTCCGTGGAAGGAGGGGGAAGCCGTGGCTTCTCGGCCAGCCATTCCTCTACATCTCGAATCGGCCGATGGATGTGAACGTCGGCCATCATATCGAGGACGATCCATACCTCTGCGGCGGGCTCATGATCGAATTCCTTCACCATCAGGCGCTCCCGCCGGGCCGTGGAAGGCCAGTGGATCCGATGGAAGGCGTCCCCCGGCTGATACTCCCGCACGCCTCCGGCATTAGGGGTCACCTCGGGGGTCCGTTGCCGGGCGGACTCCCGTTCCCGCCAGAAACCCGGCGGCAGGCCCAGCCGCCTGATCGGCAGGATCGGCGGATAAACCAGCACCTCATCGGTTTCCGTCAGCTGCAGGGTGGCCTCAAAAAGGCCGAACGGATCGGTTCCGATGAGGGTCAGCGGCCCAAGACGATACAGCCCCCGACGGCGGCAGCGCGTCCGCACGGTCCACAGGCGCTTCCCCCCTCGCCCCAGGTTGTCCAGCACGAAACTGGCGCGGTGGCCGGGCAGCGTGGAGCCATCCCGCACCTCCAGCCAGATCTTGGGGAAGAAACCGGTGTTCTGGAGAACGAGGGTTTCTTCAAAGAACCCGCCCACGGCGCTCCGCCGGGAGCGGGGGATCCGTCGGATCTCCAGATCCCGCACGGCGCTCCAGGCCCAGGCGAAGGAGAGGATGAGCAGAGCGAGGAGCAGGTAAGTGAGGTTGTAGAGGATCGAGCGGCCGGTGATCATCGCCGCCAGGCTGGTGAGGACAGTCAGCAGAAGGAGCCCCCGCGCCCGCGGCCGCAGAGCCCATCGGAGGATCGGCCGCTCCGGGGAAGCGGATCGGGAGGATCGCCAGGAGGGAAGCGCGGTCATGGGGATCGAACCTCCCACGGCACTGTGGGGATGAGCTGGAGCTCCCCCCGATAGACGCGGACCTGCCCGACGATTTCCACCTTTGCTCCTTTTGCTTTCAATCGTTCGGGAACCATGGCGGCGACGTTCTCCCACAGGATCACCGGGAGCGCCCCGCTTTCGTCGCGCACGAGCAGGCGCAGGCCGGCGGAGAAGCTCCGCGCCTCCACGATCTCCCCGCGGATCTGCACCCGCGCGCCCTGGTCGCCGGGCGTCAGGCTGCCGATGGAACGAAGGGGCGCCTCCGGTCGGATCCCCCTTCTCACGATGATGTCACGACCCCGCTGGGGAAGCAACTCCAGCTCCCCGCGATACGGCGTCAGCACCCCGGTGGCCCGGATGGTCGCCCCCAGGTAGAGCCCCTCCCGCCCCGGCACCTCCGCCATCTGCTGGTTCGGGATGAACAGGCGGAGGCGATGCCCCTCCTGTTCCAGGATCACCGCCCATCCGGCGGAGAACCCCTGGAGATCCATCGCCCTCCCCTCAACCGTGAGGCGAGCCCCTGGAGATTGGGTGGACAGCTCGCGAAGCGGGAACGGCGTGGCGGTCGGCCGCGGACGAGGAGCTAGGGAAGGCGTGGGCGAGGGAGAGGGGGCGGGAAGCGGAGTGGGCGTGGGGGAGGGGGAAGGGGTGGGCGTCGCGGCCGGAGGCTCCCAGCGCAGGTCCAGTGAAAGCTCTGGGAACAGCACCGGTTCCCCGCGGGCCCGCCGCAGTCTGCCCCAGGCGTGCAGCTGGGCACCCACCGGAGGGGTGGCGGTGAGGGCGGCCTGAAGCTCCCGGGAGAGCCCGATCTCCATCGTCCCCGTGGCGTCCTGGACCGTCCATCGGCTCTCGGAGCGCTGGATCAGGCGGCCGGCGATCCCCACCCAGGCGCCATCCGGGAGGTCAATCGCCTGGGCGATCGGCCGGGGGATGGGCGACCAGGGGACAAGGGCCCATCCCTCCGGGTCATCCAGCACCACCTGGAGCGTATCCCGGTAAAGCCCCAGCGCGCCGGTGATCTGAAGCCCGGCGCCCAGGGGGAGCTCCGGCCGTCCGGCCAGGGCTTCATGCCAGGCTACCTCTATCGCCCCCGTCTCATCCTGAAGCCGGACCAGGGTCAGGTCTGCATAGGGACGGCGCACGCTTCGGATCTGGCCCGCAACCCGGATCCGCGTTCCAATAGAGGCGGTCGAAAGCGAGCCCAGGGAAAGGGAAAGCGGCTCCGGCCGTTCGATCACCAGGGCCTCGGGCGAGAGGATCTCCAGCATTCGGGGATCCGAATCCGCCCGCACCCGTCCCTCCACCGTCACGACATCGGCGGTTCGGGGGATGCGTCCCTGACGCTGCAGCGCCGTGGCGGCTGGGCCGGAAGCGAGGACCAGAAGGTCGGCCATCCCATCGCTCAGCTGGAAGAGGAGGCGGGGCCCTTCGGGATCCCAGCGGGGTGGCTCCACGACCACACCCTGCACTCGCGCATATCCGGCGAGGTCTTCGGACCGGAGCTCCGAAGGCGAGCGGGTGGGCACCGGCTGGAGCCGGATCTGCCACCAGAGGGCCAGCAGCCCGGCGAACGCTAACGCCAGAGCCCCCAGGGTTCGGCCCCGGGGGATGCCCGGGGGGATGTAACGGGTCCGCATCGTCAGGTCTCCGGATCCGAAGGATTCGTCCATGGAAATGATAGGCGGCAGGGGAACAGAGGCGCGGATCCTTGAAGGGCGCTGCCGCGCGGAGAGAGGCCGATCGCAAAGCCCACACCATGGGTCTTCCCCTTGACAAATTCTCCGGTCGGTGCTTTCATGGGCGTGAGGTTAAACGTTTAACTTCATGGATGATATGGCGACATTACGGGATGTGGCGCGACGTGCCGGGGTATCGATTGCGACGGTTTCCTACGTGTTGAATGGCACGCGCCCGGTGAGCCCGGAGGTGGAGGCCCGGGTGCGGGAAGCGGCCGCGGCCTTGCAGTATCGTCCCAACCGGCTGGCTCGGGGTCTTCGTCGCAAGCGAACCCATGTGCTGGGTCTGATCGTGCCGGACAGTGCGAACCCCTTCTTTGCGGAGGTCGCCCGCGGGCTGGAGGATCTCAGTTTCGCCCATGATTACAGCCTGATCCTCTGCAACTCCGATGGTGATCCGATCAAGGAGCAGCGGTATCTGGGAGTTCTGATCGAGCAACAGGTAGATGGAATTGCCCTGGTCTCGGCCAGCGCGACGCCTGCGCATCTGGCCATCCTTCAGGAACGTGGGATCCCCTTTGTCGTGGTGGATCGCGATCTCCCGGGTCTGGAAGCGGATTGCGTGCTGGCGGACAACTTCCAGGGCGGTTATGGGGCCACCCGGCATCTGCTGGATCGAGGCCATCGGCGGATTGCATGCATCACGGGCCCTTCGGATCTCACGCCGAGCGCCGATCGGGTGCGCGGCTATCAAAAGGCCATGGAGGAAGCGGGGATCGAGCCCCTGGAGATTTGGATCCGTCGGGGGGATTTTCGAGCGGAAAGCGGATATCACGCGGCGCGCTTTTTCTTAAGCCTCCCTCCTGCGATCCGCCCGACGGCGATTTTCGCCTGCAACGATCTGATGGCGATCGGGG
>NZ_DAOUCJ010000009.1 GCF_034432235.1 Thermoflexus sp.
GTCCATAGGCCCAGGAGCAGATAGTGCCAGACGTCCGCTGTGCTCATCGACGGAACAGGGCTCCTGGAATGGGATATCGGCTGGCCCCCCAGGGAAAGGCAAGAGGCATGGCGGGCGGCAAATCCGCCCGCCATGCCTTCCGCTTCCCCTCACCGATGCGAGCGATCAGGGCTGGCTCACCGCCCGCCAATCGTCGGGCGGGGGCTCAGGCACTGTATCGCTGGGGATCCACTTCTTGTAGATCTCCTTCCAGCGGCCGGAGGCCTTCAACTCCTTGATCACGGTATTGACGACTTCGAGCAGCTCCTTCTCGCCCTTCTTGACCCCGACGCCGTAAGGCTCCACGGTGAACCGGCCCCCCACGACCTTCCATTTGTCAGGCTCCTGACGCACAAAACCGTAGAGGATGATATCGTCAGTGGTCACTGCATCCACCCGGCCAGCGTCCATGGCCGCGACCGCTTCCGAGTAGGTATCGAAGAGCACCACCTCGATGTTCAGGCCCTGCCGATCGGAAATGGCGCGGATGTTCTTCTCGGAGGTGGAGCCCTTCACCGTGCCCACCCGCTTGCCCTTGAGATCCTGCAGGCCGTTGATGGGGCTGTTCTTGGGGACCAGGAGAGATTGTCCAGCAACGTAATAAACGATGGAGAAATCGATCTCCTTCAGGCGCTCTTCGTTAATGGTCATCGTGGAGGCGACGATATCGACCACCCCTTCTTTGAGGAAGGGAATGCGGTTCTTGGAGATGGCTTCTTTGATCTCCACAGCATTGGGATCTCCGAAGATATATTCAGCGACTGCCCGGCAGATCTCCACATCGAAACCCTCGACCTGATTGGTCTTGGGATTCAGATAACCGAAGGTGGGGATATCGTATTTCGTGCCACAGATGAGCTTGCCGCGATCCTGGATCTTGCGCAGGAGGGTTCCTTCGGGGGCCAGCGGGGCACGTCCTTTTCGCGCTGGCGGGGCGCCGCTTGGCGCCTGACAGGCCGCCAGCAGCAGCGCCAGGATCCATCCGATCCATAACCATCGAGAGAGCCCAGAGCGCATGGGTCACCTCCTTAAAAAATAAAAATCCGAAACAGGTGGATGGGGCGAGGCATCCCCGATGCCCCGCGGATGAAGGGGATGGGCCGCTTCTCCGTTCGCCCGCTCTCCCAGAACGTCGTTTCCTGTTAAGGAACGGGCTCCCCCTGTAAGCCCGCTCCCCACGGCCTTTCGGACCGGGATGAGGAGAAAATCGAGCAGGGCCTCAGTGGCGAAGGACCTGGCTCAAGAAGACACGGGTGCGCTCATGTTTGGGGTTCTCGAAGATCTCGTCCGGCGTCCCGATCTCCACGATCCGCCCGCCCTCCAGGAACACCATGCGATCCGCCACGTGGCGGGCGAAGCCCATCTCATGGGTGACCACCACCATGGTCATCCCCTCGCGGGCCAGGTCCTCCATCACATCCAGCACCTCTTTGATCATCTCGGGATCCAGGGCGCTGGTCGGCTCGTCGAACAGCATGATCTTCGGTCGCATCGCCAGACCCCGGGCGATGGCCACACGCTGCTGCTGGCCGCCGGAGAGCTGAGCCGGGTAGGCATGGGCCTTCTCCGGGATCCCCACCCGCTCCAGCAGCTGCATCGCCAGCCGTTCCGCCTCGGCCCGCGGCACTTTCTTCACATGCACGGGCCCCAGGATGATGTTCTCCAGCACCGTCAGATGCGGGAAGAGATTGAATTGCTGGAAGACCATGCCGATCTCCTGGCGGAGCCGGTTGACGTTGATCTTCGGATCATGAACGGGGATACCATCCACCCACAGCTCTCCGGAGTCAATGGGCTCCAGCCGGTTGATCGTGCGGATGAGCGTGCTCTTCCCGCCCCCGCTGGGGCCGAAGATCACCACGACTTCCCCTTCATAAATATCCAGGGTGATGTCTCGCAGAACGTGAAGGCTCCCAAACCACTTATTGACCTTTCGGAACGAGATGATCGGCCGTCCTCCCATGATCCGCTTCTCCATCTCGAATTTGGAAAAAGCCATCCCTCGGGCGAGGCCATGGATCTCCAACACGCGTCCCGATGATCAAGGGTGAGATGGGCTCTCATTGATCTCATGAGCCTGGGGCTCCAGCCGGCGGATCCGGATCTTGCGGATGCGACGGCCGATGACCTCCTCCACCCGGAACTCCAGCCCCTCGTCCGTAAAGGTTTCTCCTGCCGCCGGAATGCGCCCCAGGCGTTCATAGACATACCCGGCGAGGGTGTCCGCCCCTTCCGACGATAAGGTCACCCCCAACAACTCCTGGATCTCATCCAGGTCCACCCGCCCATCGAAAAGATAGGTGTGCGCATCGATGGGCAACACCAGGGGTTCCTCCGAGCGGTCGAATTCGTCCTGAATCTCGCCCACAATCTCTTCCAGAATGTCCTCGATGGTCACCAAGCCAGCCACCCCCCCGTATTCGTCGACGACGATTGCCATGTGAACCTTATGCTGCTGCATTTCCCGAAGGAGATCCACAATGCGTTTGCCTTCAGGGACGAAGTAAGGCGGGCGCAATAGCTCTTTCAGCGATGCTTCCCGGATTCCATCTCGCATCAGGCGAAGGAGGTCCTTCGCATACAGCACACCAACGACATGGTCGATGGTGCCCTCATACACCGGGATGCGGGAGTAACCCGCCTGGAGGATCACATTGAGCGCTTCGGAGAGAGAGGCCGTCACGGGGATCGCGACCATATCAGGTCGGGGGACCATGATCTCCCCAACGACGGTATCATGGAGCTCGAAGATCGAGACGATCATTTCTTTCTCCGTGGCCTCAATCGCTCCCCCTTCCTCTCCGGCATCCACCAGGGTGCGAAGTTCGGCCTCATCGATGACCGGGATCGCTCGCCCTTCGATCCGGGGCCCTGCGCGCCGGGCGAGATAGCGCAACGGGCCCGTCAGCCATCGCAACGGCATCAGGGTCAGGGCGCCCGGGATGGCCAGCGCTTCAGCACAGCGCTGGCCTATGGCTCGCGGCCAGTATTCCCATGGGCCATGCAGAAGCCAGGCGAGGATCAGCCAGAAAAGGGGCATCCACAGGGAAGGCCCTGAACGATGGAAAATCCAGAAGGTCCCCCAACCGGCCACCGCGAGGTCCAGAAAGAGAAGCCCCAGCCGCAGGCTTTGCAACCGGATCGCGCTATCCTCGGCCAGCCGCTGCAGCCATGCCGCCAGCCAGCGCCCCTCCTCAGCCCATGCCCGGCGTTTTTCCTCTGGAAGGGCCAGGATCGCGGCCTCCGAGGCCGTGATCCAGGCCCGCAGCATCAGGCCGGCCAGCACGACCAATCCGAGGATCCAGGCGCTCCTTCCTTCCATTTAACCCAGCCCCTCATCCAGGTAAGCCTTGATATTGTGCTCCACGGCGTAGGCAGCCGCCTCCGCGCGGTTCGATAGCCCGAGCTTGCTGAGGATGCTGCTCACATAGTTCCGCACCGTCCCCTCGCTGAGAAAGAGCGTTTGGGCGATCTCGCGGTTCGTCTTTCCTTCGGCGATTAGGGCCAGCACCCGCAGCTCCTGTTCAGTCAGATCCTTAAAGGCGGATGCCATGGCGCTGCGCCGTGCCGCCCGCACATGTCGAAGCAGATGAGGTGTCATCGAAGGATCGATCAGGGCTTCCCCTCGGGCCACGCGTTCGATGGCCGTGATCAGCTCATCGCTGCCGATTTGTTTCAGCACATAACCGGAAGCTCCCGCCTCAATCGACTCGAGAAGCAGCTCATCCTCCGCATAGGAGGTCAGCATGATCACCCGGGTTTCCGGAAGCGCCTCGACGATCCTACGGGTGGCTTCGATGCCGCTTCCACCGCGTAGGCGGATATCCATCACGATCACATCCGGCCGGTGATCCATCGCTTTCTGAACAGCCTCATCAGCCGATCCGGCCTCCGCCACCACCCGGAAGTCCGGCCGCCGCTCCAGCAGTGCCCGCAAACCCACGCGCACCACCTCATGGTCATCGACAATCATGATCCGTACCGTCCGCATTCCCAATCCCCTCCCGAATTCATGCGCCTTGAGGTAGAAGCCGACGCAGCCAGCGCGGACGGGCTATGGCCTGCTCCAACCCGGCGAGAGCAGCCCGCGCGGCCCGCTCTCCCCGCTCCAGGATCTCCGGCGCCCGATCCAGAGCAAACACCGGGATATCCCCGGTGGGCACACGGATCAAGCCATCGGGCGGCGCCTGCGCCAGGCGGGACTCCGTGATCCATCGCGCCATGATTCCCACAGAACAGAATACGACCTCCAGGGTCCGACTCCAGCGCGCCCGGCGGATCAACCATCGGATCAGCAAGGGGCCAGGCAGCTCCTCCGGGAAACGGCGATCCGTCCGCCCATGTTCCACCCACGATAGATCCACCCCAATCACAAAGGTGGCCCCCAGCGCCCGAGCGACATCCACGGGCAGAGGATTCAGCACCCCCCCATCAACCAGACGTCGCCCCTCCCACCAGACCGGTGGGAAGACGCCGGGAAACGCGCTGGTGGCCAGCATGGCCTCCACCAGCGGGCCCCGATCGATCCAGATTTCCTCCCCGGTATCCAGATCCACAGCCACGGCCGCAAAGCGAACAGGAAGATCTTCAATCCGGACATCTCCCACGGCTTCCCGCAGGAAGCGAGCCCAGCGGTCCGTTCCAACCAGGGCGTTCCCGTTCGGGTCCAGTCGCATGAACATCCGCCATCCGATCCGACGGGCCAGCGCCTCGATCGCTTCCGGCGAAAGTCCTGCGGCGAACAATCCCCCCACGATCCCGCCCGCGCTGGTGCCGGTGACGATCTCGGGCCGCCAGCCCGCCTCAATCAGCACCCGAAGCACCCGGATATGCGCGAATCCCCGCGCCCCTCCACCGCTCAACGCGATCCCCAGCCGATGCGGACGCCGGATGCCCCAGCGCATCAGGGCGTTCTTCGGCATAACGGGTCCTCATCCGCCTGTTGCTCTGGAAGGGCGTGGGAGGCCCGGTGGAGCGCCGAAGACGCTCTGCCCCTCCCCCCATCGCCCCGGGGAGGAAAAATCCAGCTTTTCCCGTTCCAGCTTAACCTCGTAGACCTATTATAATTTGAGGACCGAATAAAAGTGAGGCAGGAAAAGGAGGGTAGGCATCCATGTCTCGCTGGACCCGTCGGAGGCTTTTGAAACAGATGGGCTGGATCGGGTTGGGCATGGCGGCTGGGGCCTGCGCCCGTGCGCTCCAGCTCCCCACCCCGACCCCTTTCCCGACCCCCTCCCCCAGCCTCACCCCCAGCCCATCGCCTTCCATCACGCCGACCTCGACCGACACGCCGGTGCCCGCTTCGCCGACGCCCGCGCCCACGCCGACCAAGACGCCCTGGCCGATGTTCCCACGCCCCAGCAAGCTGGGGATCGTTGTCCAGTGGTTCCGGGATGTCCATATCGTTAACCTGATCGTGAACACCCGGATGCGCGTGGCGAAGATCATCGACGATTTCGGCCGGGCACCGGAGATCAAAGCGGGATCCCCCAACACGATCCTGATCGGCCGGATCACCCATAACTTCGATTTCGGGGAGCATATCCGGGATGGGCGCACGGATATGCGGGCGGCCGCCGAGTGGTATGTCAACCAGTTTATGGACAAATATCTGGCGAACCCGCATATCGATTACTGGGAAGGCCACAATGAGCCGCGGCCCCACAATCACGAGGTGATGCGCCTCTTCGCGCAGTTTGAGATCGAGCGGATGAGACTGATGGCCCAGCGAGGCCTGAAGTGCGCCATCGGGAACTTCCCGAACGGCTCGCCGGATCTGGAGCTGTGGGTCGATTTCCTCCCCGCCCTCCAGGTCGCCAAACAGCTGGGCGGGATCCTGGCGCTTCACGAATACGCTTCGCCCACTCTGGATGCAGGGGTGGATCATCAGATCGGAGAGGGATGGTTCACCCTGCGCTATCGAAAGGCATATCGCTATATGGTGCCGCCCGCTTATCAAATCCCGATCGTGATCACCGAGCTGGGGATCGATGATATCCCGACCTTCCAGGGGCCTCCCAGCCGGGGCTGGCGGAACTACATGAGCTACTGGGAACAACAAGGGCATGGGAACCCCCACTTCTTCTACCTGCGCCAGCTGTGGTGGTATGATGAAGAGCTCCAAAAGGATGACTATGTGATTGGGGCAACGATCTACATTGCCGGGGCTTACGAAGACCAAGCGTCCTATGAGATCATGGTGGAGCCTTTTCGTGAGATGTTTGCAGATTACCTCCGAGCCCATCCCAACCCTTAAAAACATCCCTTGGGTTCGATCGGCTTCAACCCCATGCGCGGCCCCACCCCACCAATTCCTGATGAGTTGAAAGGGATCGTGAGATGCTCCCTGAGCGATGGGTTCTGGCTTCGGCTTCGCCGCGGCGCCGCACATTGATCCAGCTCCTCGGACACCCGGTGGAGCTCCTGCCGGTTTCGATCGATGAGACCCCAGCGCCGCATGAGGACCCGGCAGCCTGCGCGGCCCGTCTGGCCCTCGCCAAAGCCGCCGCGGGGGCGCGGCTCGCCCCTGATGCTCTGGTCCTGGCGGCAGATACCGTGGTGGATCTGAACGGGGCGATCCTGGGCAAGCCGGAGGGGGTGGAGGAGGCGCGGGCGATGCTTCAAGCTCTGCGCGGACGCCCCCATCACGTGCATACGGCTGTTGCGCTTTACCACCCATGGCAAGATGAGCTTCTTCTGGAAGTGGCCACCACCCAGGTCTGGATGCGCTCCTACACCGATGAAGAGATCGAGGCGTATCTGGCTACGGGGGATCCCCTTGATAAAGCCGGCGCTTACGCGATCCAGCATCTGGGTTTTCAACCCGCCCGGAGGGTGGAAGGCTGCTATGCAGCGGTGGTGGGATTGCCGCTCTGTCACCTCGCCCGGGCCCTGCGCCGCTGGGGATGGTCTCCGCCGGAGGACCTGCCCACACGATGTCAATCCACCCTGGGGCACGCCTGCAGCGTTTACCCGGACATCCTGGCGGGGGAAGAAAATCGTCGATCGAAAAACCATGAGGGGCCTGGAGGCTCCTTGACGCGCTCCCGCTGATCTTTTATAATTTTAATGACCTTCCCCGGTAGCTCAACAGGCAGAGCAGCCGGCTGTTAACCGGCGGGTTGGAGGTTCGAGTCCTCCCCGGGGAGCCAGGGGCCGCCGCTGGGCGGCCTTTTGTTTTTAAGGCTTGCGCCGCAGGAGCGCGAGGGGACCATCCCGGCATGGAGGGTGCGAGGAGGTATAAATGTTTGCGGAAACCCCGCTCCTTCCGGAGAATTCTTCCGCAACCGATCTCTTCCTCGAGGACTGCCGGTGCGAGATTTGTGGATTTCCCATAGAGGAAATCCACTGTAAACTCCGTTGCCCGAATTGCGGGCGGATGCGAGATTGCTCTGATCCCTGATCGATGTTAGCGCATCGGCTGCGGAGGGGTTTGAGGAAGCCGCCGCCCGTTGAGGGTGATGAAAGGGGCCGCCCGCTTCGTAAAAACCCCGAGGGCCGCCAGATCCTCGGGTCGAGTTAAGCGACCCTCTCGCCGGGCTCGCAGGATCGCCCGCGCGGTTTTCGGGCCGATCCCGGGGATCCGTATCAGTTCCTCGTAAGAGGCCCGGTTGATTTCCACCGGACAGTCTGCCAGCGCTCGACGTGCCCACGCCTGCTTCGGATCCTCCGCAAGGGGCAGGTTCCCGTTCTCATCGAAGGGTAGCTCCTCCAATCGAAAGCCATAAACCCGCAACAACCATTCCGCCTGATAGAGGCGCTGGGCGCGCAACGGCGGGGTTGGCGGGAGATCCTCCAGCGGCGTGTCGGGCACCGGCTGGAAGGGGGAATAGTAGACACGAGCTAAGCCGATCTCCCGATGCAGCCGCGCCGTGGTTTCCAGGATCTCCCGATCGCTCTCCCCCGCCGCCCCCACGACCAGCTGGGTGGTCAACGATGGTCGGCGCCCGGACCAGGCGAGCGTGAGAGGTTCTTCCCGACGGATCCGCCCGGCGATATAGAGCGGCCTTTCCAGCTCCGCCATAAAGGCCTTGTGAGGCGCCAGACGGGACAGCCGCTCCGGGTTGGGGGCTTCCAGATTGATGGACACCCGGTCCGCCCAGCGCATGGCCGCCCTCACCTGATCCGGCTCCGCACCAGGCATTAGCTTAAGATGAAGGTAGCCCTGGTAGCCATAGCGCTGCCGGAGCAGCTCCGCGACCGCGAGCAACCGATCCTGAGTCCGCACTCCTCCCCCCAGGATCCCGGAGCTCAGGAACAACCCATCCACCAGCCCCCGCTGATGCATCGCGTAGAAGGCGCGAGCCAGTTCGTCCGGCTGGAAAGTGGCGCGGCGGAAGGACCGGCCCGCCCGGAACGGACAGTAGAAACAATCCCGTTCGCACGCGGAGGTTAACAGAACTTTCAGAAGGCGGACAGGACGGCCATGAGCCCGCGCCTCATAAATACAATCCATCAGCGGCAGCCGGGGCCGCCCGGAGGGATCCGTCTCCTCCGCCGGTTCCCAGATCGCCGCCTGGGTCAGGAGAGCCAGCTTCGTCTCGAGATCCACGGGAACTCCTGTTCTTGTGGCCCAATGGACCATAGGAAGAATTGAAAAGCCCGGTCGGAGAGGCCCAAAAGGCCTCCAGGAATCACCCGGTGGTAATGGGCTCAGAGGTCTTCCAGTAAGTCCGCTCGATCTCCGCAACCTGAGCCAAGCAGGCCTCATCTTCCGGGTTCGGGATATAACGGGTGTTGAACCAGGCGTCCAGGATCTCCCGGGCGATCGCCTCGGAAGTCCGGCGCAAACTCATACAGAGCACATTGGCGTTGTTCCAGAGGCGAGCCCCTCGAGCGGTCTCAGCGTCCTCGCAGAGGGCGGCCCGGATCCCCGGGACCTTGTTGGCGGCGATGCTCACCCCGGTCCCCGTCCAGCAGAACAGAATCCCCTCATCCGCCTCTCCCCGCGCGACCTTCTCCGCCACAATCCGGGCCACCTCAGACCAGGATTGCTGGACGCCGGCGAGGGGGCCGACCGGCTCCACCTCGAACCCCCGCCGCCGCAACTCCTCCAGGACGACATCCGTCACGTGGGTGCGCTCATCGCTTCCAACGACGATGCGCATGGCCAACCCCTCCTTTCAGGCAAAGGACTCCGGCCCACCGGGCCATTCCGGCGCGCCTCACTCCGGGCATTCGTGCTGAATCCCCTCCACCCAGGCCAGCATCCGACCCAGCAGGCCTGGATCCAGGCGCGAGGCATCCAGACAGGCCCGGGGCTCCAGATAGGCATCCAGAATCCACACCTCCGGGCTTTCCAGCGCTGAAGGGAGCAGCCTGGGATCCCCGAAGCAGATCACGCGATCAGAGGTCACCGTCGCAGGAGCGATAAGGATCAGGGTTGCTCCGGATTCGGCGACCGGTTGATGGGCCGCCTCCCACCACTGGAGGCGCTCCGGTTCGGGCTTCGGTTCCAGGGCGACGATCACCGGCGACCGGTGACGATAGGGCTGCAGTTGATCCCTTACTCGAGGAAATGGAAACACCGGATCCCTCTCCTTTCCCTCGCTCAAATTCGCTTTCATTATACTCCGCAGGCTCTGGAAAACGATGGGGCGAGGCAAACGGTATGGTTTGAGAGCGGAGAGGGCGGGGGGCACCCACCGCCTCGGCACACCCTCCCCGAAACGGGGAAGGGGACCCCTCCCCGCGGATAAAGCCGCGATCTCACCGGGCGGATCGCTCGTTTCCCCTGAAATCGCAATCCAGGTTAAGATTGCCAGCGGGAACGATGAGGGAGGGATCGCCGGAAGGGGGAGCGGCCTCATGCGGCTGGAGCTCTGGAGCTTCCCAGGCAATCTGACAGGGCCCGGCTCCCTGTGGGGATGGGGGTGGACGATCGTCGGGTTCCTGGCCCTTTTCGGTTTATGGCTCAGACGACCCCACGATCTCCGCGCCTGGAGGGAACTCCGCCTCGCCGAAGTGGGGGGCTTCCTGCTTCTGGCCCTCCTGACCGGTCTGACCCCTGTGCTCACTTGGGAATTCCCGGGCCTTCCCTTCCGGGTCGGCTTTCCGGTCCTGCTCTGGCTTCCTTATTTGATCTGGGGCGGACGGCTTCGGCCGGGCGCGCTGGCGCTGGTCGGGCTGATGATGGGTGCTGTCATCGGATGGATAGGCGATGGCCGTTTCCTGCACCTCCCCTGGATTATCGCGCTGGACGCGGCGCTGATCGGCGGGTTGCTCTCCCAGAATTACGTGGGGCGCTTCTTCCGCATCCTGCATCAACCGCTAACAGCCGCCATAGCGGGCTGGATCGCATGGGTGTTTCTGCAATCTGTTTCCTGGGGTAGCTTTTACGCTTCATGGCCGGAGGCCCTGGATGGGATCTGGACTCTGATCACGGCCATCGCGCTCCCCTCGTGGGCAAGCGCTTTGATCTGCGGGCTGATCGCCCAGGGGCTCCATCTCCGATGGCCCCGGATCTTTTCCCCTTCCAGGCCTCCCCAATGGCCACCTTATGCCCGGCAGATCCAGGGGCGCTTCCTGTTCTTCTTCTCGAGCTGGATCGTCGCCATGGTCCTGACCCTCTTTCTGTTCCTGACCGCTATCGCCATCCGCCAGGCGGATAAGGAGCAGGCGCAAGCGATCAACCAGGGTGTCAGCCGTACGGGCGAGCAGATCGCATATTTTCTGCATACCGGGGAAACCCTTCTGGCTGATCTGGCTGCCCTGGGCATCCCCCGAGGCGAGGCTTCTCCGGTCGTTGCCTCCATCCTTCAGCGCTTCGTTCAAACCGGGCCGATTTACCATGCGGTCCTGCTGGTTGGAACCGAGGGGGAGATCCTGGCCGCCTATCCGGCGGGAGAGCCGGCATGGGGGCTCTCGACCTTCGAACGCGCAGCGATCGCCCAGAGCCGTGCGGCTCGTGCCGTGATCCACACCGAAATCCATCGCCTTCCAGATGGCACACCGGGCCTATCTTTCGTAGCGCCGCTGGAGGGAGATCCCCCCACCGGCTTCCTGATCGGACGGGTGCGGATTACGGAGCACCCGGCTCTCCAGGAGGCCCTGGCCTCTCTGAGGGGGGGCCTGCCGGCCAGCGAGGGATTCCTCATCGACCGCCAGGGGCAGATTCTGCTGCACCCGGACCCCCAGCGCGTGCTGGACGTCTTCCCGCTCCCCACATCCTCCCTTCCCGGACCTCTCGACATCGCCCAGCGGTCCCCCACAGGGGCCGTTACCGAGCTCCACCTTCGCCGGGTTCCAGGAACGGACTGGTGGGCCGTTATCCGTTACCCCCGATCCTCGCGGATCCAGCGAGCCCTTGAGCGGATCCTGCCTACGGGGGTCCTCCTGGGGGGATTCAGCGCGATCGGCGCGCTGCTCCTGAATGCTCTGAGCGGGCATGCGGCGAAACGGCTGGCGAAACTGGCCGCCGCCGCAGGGCGCATGGCGGAAGGAGAGTTGGAGAAGCCCATCCCGAGCGATGCCCCGGATGAGATCGGATACCTGGCGGAAACCATGGAACGCATGCGCCATGCTTTACGAGCCCGGCTGACCGATCTCTCTCTGTTGCTGGAACTGAATCGGCGACTGGTGGAGACCCTCGATCTGGCGCATGGTCTGCCCGAGGTCGCGCGGTCGCTGGAGCAAGCGGTTCCATCCGCGGGCGCCCGCATTCTCATCTCCGGGTCTCATGGGGATCTGCGGGTGTTCACCGCGACCGGCGAAGGGAATCCGGGGCCGCTCGATGAGGCCTGCTGGAAGCTGGGTCAGGAGCGAAGAGAACCCCTCTGGGTCGAGCACGTGCTTCGCCATCCGGAACTCCCCCCGATCTTCCGGCAGGAAGACCGGGGGCGGGCGCTGGGGATCCTCCCGGTTTACTGGGGGGAGGATCTCGTGGGGGTCGCCTGGATCGCCTTCCCGCAACCCCGGCGGGTGACTATGGCGGAACAACAACTGACCCGCTTGATCCTCAGCCAGGCGGCGGTATTTATTGCCCGGGCCCGTCTGCAGGAGGCGGCTTTAGCCGAACGCGAACGGCTCCGGGCTGTCCTGGAAAGCAGTCCAGATGTGCTGATACTCATCGATCGGCATGGGGATCTGCTTTACCTGAACCCCACCGCAGAGCGTTTCCTGGGCCTTCCAGCCTCCCGGGCGCTGGGCCAACCCGTGGCTTCGTTCCTGAAGGATGGGGAGCTGCGCGAGCTGCTGGATGAACCGATCCCCCCCGGGCAGATCCGGAGCCGGGAATTCCGACGGCCCGATGGTCGGGCGTTCTGGGCGGGGCGCTACGATCTGCGCCTGGAGGACGGTCGGGAGATCGGCCGGTTGCTGTTTGTGCGGGACATCACGCCTTTCAAAGCGCTGGATCAGTTGAAGTCTGACTTCATCGCCGCTGTCTCCCACGACCTGCGCTCTCCCCTCACGTATATGCGAGGCTTCGTCACGATGCTGGGCATGGCCGGACCCCTGACCTCTCGCCAGCAGGAGTATGTGGAGAAGATTATGAGCGGGATCGATCAGATGACGCGGCTCATCGAGGATCTAATGGATCTGAAGCGGATTGAGGAGGGGATCGGCCAGCGAGGGATCTGTCGCCTGAGCGACCTGATCCGCGATGTTTTCCATGAAATGCGTCCTCATGCGATGGCCCGAGGGCTGCGGATGACCATGGAGATCCACGGGCACGGGATCGTGAAAGGAGACCCGATGTGGCTGCGCCGGGCGATCACAAACCTGGTCGACAATGCCATCAAATACACTCCGGAAGGAGGGAGCATCTCCCTGGGTCTGATCGAACAGAACGCCGAGGTCGTGGTCTGGGTGAGGGATACAGGACCTGGTATTGCGCCAGCGGATCAGGCCCGGATCTTTGAGAAGTTCTACCGGGTGCGCCGTAAAGAGACCGCCCATGTGAAAGGAAGCGGCCTGGGGCTGGCGCTGGTGAAATCCATCGTGGAATGGCACGGAGGACGGGTCTGGGTGGAGAGCCAGCTGGGCCAGGGCAGCACATTCTACATCGCCCTCCCGATGACCATAATCCCCGCCAGCGCGTAACCCCATCGGCCTGTCCGGTTCAGGGATGGCGCGAGGGGATCCCCTCGAGGGCTTCCTGAGACGGCCTGGCCCTGAAACCCATGGTCTCCCACATGGAGGCCGAACGGCGCAAGTCCCAGACCCCAAAACCCAGGATTCACCTCCCTTCCCCCAGGTGCCAGCTCTGCTCGATACTCTGGATTTCCTTCCGGAGGCGTTGGGCCAGGGCCTGACGCTCCTCCGGGCCGAGAAAAGCCGCCTCCACAGCGTTCTCCAGGATCCGCAACAGGTCCTTCCACTGCAAACCCATACCTGCCATAGCGAATAGATATTCATCGGTCAGCGTCGTGTCGCTGATGCTGGGATCATCTGTGTTCAGCGTGACCTTGAGGCCTAACCGATAGAGATCCGGGAGGGGATGATAGTGGAAACCCGCAACCGCACCGGTCTGCAAATTGCTGGTCGGACAGATCTCCAGAGGGATGTTTCGCTCATGCAGCAATCGGAGGACCTCGACATCGTGGATGGCCTGGATCCCATGGCCGATGCGGTGAGCGCCCATGATCAGGATCGCGTGGCGGATGTTCGCCGGAGGGCCCACTTCCCCCGCATGGACGGTCAGGAAAAGCCCCTGCTCCCGGGCCCACCGGAAAATCGGGACCAGATCCCTTGCGGACGCCTGAAGCTCATCCCCCGCCAGATCCAGCGCCACCACTCCCCGGGAGCGATAGGCGACGGCCAGACGGGCGATCTGCCAGGCCAGCTCCGGATCTTCCCCCCGCACAATGGTCAGGATCATGCGCACCTGAATGTCGAACTCATGCAGGGCCTGCTCCACACCCTCCAGAACCCATTCAATAACCTCCTCCAGCTGAAAACCCTGAGCCTGGGCGAGCGCCGCGGGGTTAAAACGAAGCTCCAGATAGCGAACATGATCCAGAGCGGCGTCGGCGACTGCTTCATAAGCCATTCGGCGGATGGCCTCCTCGCTGGTGTAAAACAGACGAAGAAGTCGGAAACGGGCAAGGAAGCGGTGGAAATCCGCGGCCTCGCTAACGGTGAACCGAATGAGGGGCTCCAGCTCCGCCGTCCCCAGATGTAGCTCCAGGGGGATCGAATGGCGACGGGCGATCTCCATTAGGGTGCTCAGGCGGAGGGAGCCTTCCAGATGCCGGTGCAGATCGACTTTGGGAAGGCGATGAAGCATGGAACGCCACACATGCGCCACTGGACCACGCCGCAGGCGCATCCGTGCGCGCTCCGGAAATCCCTCCAGGGATCTTGACCCCTTATCCTCGCGACCTCGCATCGCATTCATCGCTGGACGACCTACGATTCGCCGAAGAGAAACTCCAGCAATTCATCGGAAGGCGCGGTCGGCGGCTTGGGGATCGTGAAATAGAAGGTGCTCCCCTTCCCCAGCTCGCTCTCCGCCCAGACCCGGCCGCCATGGGCTTCCACAATCCGCTTGACAATGGCCAGGCCCAACCCCATCCCGCCGAACCGCCGGCGGGTGGATCCATCCACCTGATAAAACCGCTCGAAGATGCGCTCCAGTTTATCCGGCGGGATCCCAATGCCCGTGTCCTGAACGGACACGAGCGCATGATCATCCACGTCTTGAACGCGAACGGTGATACGCCCCCCATTCGGGCTGAACTTCACCGCATTATGCAGCAGGTTATCCAGGACCTGGGAGAGCCGCTCTCGATCCCCCCAGACGATGACCGGACCCCCTGGATCCTCCACGGCGAACTCCAGGCCGGACTGGGAGGCCGTGAGCTGGAAGTTTTGGACAGAGATCCGGGCCAGGGCCGCGATATCCACCGCCTCAAAGTTGAGGGTCCCTCGCTCGATCCGCTGGAGGGTGACGATATCGCCGACCAGCCGGCTCAGCAGGTTCGTTTTCTCCGCGATGATCTCCACCGCCTCTCGCTGCGCGTCGGTTAACGGCCCCATCGAGCCGTCCAGCAGGAGATCCACATACCCCTTGATGAAGGTCAGGGGAGTCCGCAGCTCATGAGAGACGTTCTGCACGATTTCATCTTTCAGGCGATCCGCCTCCTGAAGCTCTTCGTAGGCTCGACGCAGCTCCTCCGCATGGGCCTTCAATTCGTAGAACAGACGGGCGTTCTCAATCGCAGCCGCCGCTTGCGTGGCCACGATGGTCAGCAGACGCTCATGCTCCGGCTGGAAGGCGTTAGGGATCTCATGGTCCACCGAGAGAGCGCCGATCACCCGATCGCCAACCATCAGGGGGACACACAGCAACGAGCGGACCGAGGGATCGAACACCACGAAACGGGGATCCTCCCGGGTGTCCGGGACATAGATCGGGCGCTTCTGCTGGACGACCTGGCCGGCGATCCCCTCGCCGATCCGCAGGCGGGCCTCCTGCCGCCAGCGATCCTTGACCCCGGCAGCGGCCCGGATCTCCAGCAGCTCCGTGCGAGGATTGAACAGCATGATATTCGCCGCCCGACAATGAAGGACCTCCCGCAGGGTCATCACCACCGAATCCAGCAGGATCCCCAGATCCAGCGTGGTGCTCATGCGGCGGGCGAACTCATACAGCGTGGTGACCTCTCGCAGACGCTGGGCCGTCTCGCGGTAAAGGCGGGCGTTTTCCAGGATCACCGCCAGATGGCCCGCCAGGGTGGTCATCAGGCGCAGATCCTCCTCCGTGAACGCGTTCAGGCGCGGGCTCTCAGCGTTGAGCACACCGATGACCCGGTTCTCGATCTTCATCGGGACGGCCAGCTCAGAGCGGGTGCCAGGTTCCGCCTCCACATAATCCGGATCCTGCGTGACATCCGGGACCAGAGCGGGGATCCCTGTCCGGGCCACCCGGCCGGTGATCCCCTGATGGATCGTGAGAGGAGCGGAGATCGCCTGCTCGGAGAACCCGTAATGCCCGAAGCTGCGGAGGCAGCCCGTTTCCTCCTCCAGCAACAGGCATTCCACCGCTTCAAAGCCCAGCGTTCGCTGGATGGCGAGGAGAGCCTGATGGACCACGCGCTCCGGATCCAGCGTGGCCGTCGCCGCCGTGATCACCTCGTAGAGGACGCTCAGCTCATTCAGGCGACGACGAACCTGATGGAAGAGCCGTGCGTTCTCCAGGGCGATCGCCAGCTGCCCGGCAAGGGCGCTGAGCAGACGGACGTGATCATCCCGAAAAGCCCCCGGTTCGGAGCTCTGGACATCCAGGACGCCGATCAGGCGATCCCCCAGCAAAAGGGGAACGGCCAGCTCCGCCCGGGTCTGGGGGATCCGCGGCAGGTATCCCTCATCCTCCTGGACATCCGACACCCGCACCGGGGATCGGGTCGCCGCAGCGCGTCCCACCACGCCCTCCCCCAACCGCAGGCGATGGACACGCCGGGCTTCTTCCTCTCGCTCACCTGTTCGATACCGCACCAGCCAATTCGGGTCAGCAGGATCCGTCAGGAAGAGAGCGACAAACTCAAAGGCCGGCTCCTCCTGAAGCAACCGGAGAATCTGACGGACCAGCGCATCGAAATCCGTGAGGCGAACAGCAATTGCGGAAGCCCGATGGAGGATTTCCAGCTCCCGCAGGCGGCTCATGGCCTCCTCATACAGGCGGGCGTTGGCAATCGCCACCGCCATCTGATCGACGATGGTGTTGAGCCAGCGGAGCTCATCCGCGCCGAACAGACGAGGGGATTCAAACACCACGTGCAGAGCGCCGATCACCCGGCCTGCATGCCGGAGCGGGAACGCCGCAATGGCCCCGATCCCCCAGGCCTGCGCCTCAGGGTCATGGAACAGCGGATGCGCGGATGTGTCTGGGATCACCAACGGGCGTCCTGTTCGGACCACGGTCTCCGTGACCCCTTCCGGGCGCGGACGGGGTGCTTCGAGGAGAATCTCCCCTTCCCGCGTGAGGGTCATCCCGGAACGCCAGCGCTCCCCGCTCTCGCCGAGCAAATGGATGTATACCCGATCCGCGCGGGTATACTCCATCAAGTGCCGTCCTGCTGTCTCCAGCACCTGATGGAGGTCCAGCGTGGACGTGACCTGGGCGGCCATCTCCTGAAGGGCACTGAGTTCCGCGATCCGCTTCTGCGATTCTTCATAAAGCCGGGCGTTATGGAGCGCCAGGCTGATGTGATCGGCCAGCGAGCGAAAGATCGGCTCATCCTCACGCAAGAAAGCATGAGGGTGGACAGAGAAAAACGCGAGGACGCCGATGATCGAGCCCTCTATGCGAAGAGGAACTGCGATCATCGAGCGGATCGGATCGGTTCCTTCAGGTAGGAGAGAGAGATCCTCCTTATCCCTCAGGGCATCCGTTATCCACACCGTCGCATCCTGAACAAGGGCCCGGGCGAGAGGTCCTGTCATCGGCCGGACGCTGCCCTTCCTGAGGTATTCGGATAGCCAGCCCGCCGAGGCCGCAACCTCCAGCTGGTCCGGGTCCGGCCCCATTATGAAAACCGCCGCCCCCTCGCCGATCATCTCCTCAACGGCCATTCGCACCGCGATCTCCAATACTTCCCCGGAGCGCAAGGTGGCAGTCAACGCCTGGGAGATCCGGCTCAACGCTCCCTGCAGGCGGGCATGCCGCTGCGCGGCCTCATACAGCATGGTGTTGGCCAGAGCCACCCCGATCTGATCCGCCAGCGCCCGGGCCAGCTGGATTTCCTCCTCGGTGAAATGGCGAAGCCGGGTATCACTGAGCTCGATCAGGCCGATCGCGCGACCTCGCACCCAGAGCGGAAGCATCAGACATGTCTGATAGCCGAAGCTCTGCATCCACGCCTTCTCGTGGGGATCGGCCTCCGGATCATCCATCCGGACGATCAGGAAATCCCCCTCCTGCAACAGGCGTGCGGTCGCTGGATATTCCGACAGAGGATAAGGACGGCCGATCTCCGGCAAATGGGGATCTTCCGCCAGCCGCTCCGGGGGAGTGTAATCCGCGTAAACCACCAGGGCATCGCCCGAAGGGTTCAGAAGCGAGATGGTGCAGTTGGTGACCTGGAGCACACCGGACAGATGACGGGATGTCTGCCAGAGGACCTCCTCCGTGCTGAGCGTGGAAGCCGCCAGGGCCGCTCCTACGACCAGCGCGCTCAGATCCCGGATCCGGCGCTGGGTGTCCCAATGGAGGATTGCATTCTGGAAGGTAACCGCCACGTGGAAGGCCAGGAGCTGCATGGCCTCCTGTTCTTCTGCCCGAAAATCCCTTGCCGCATCGACCAGGAGCGTGAGGTAACCCAGAAACCGCTCCCCATGCCGCAGTGGCACTCCCCATACCTGGGCCTCCGAACTCCCCCCGAACCATCCCGCATCGCCATCCTTCGCCAGCAAGCGGGGTCCCGTCGGGGGCTCATCAAAAAGGGCGCTCCCCTGCTCCCGGGATAGACGCCGTCCGGGAGGGCATCGCTCGGGATCCGTTGTGGCGCGCAGAACCAGATCCCGCCCGGAGGGCTCCCAGATCCAGATCTGGGAGCCCTCCGCATCGAAGAGCTCGCAAGCCGTCCTGACCGCCTGATCCAGGATGACCTCCGGATCCATCTCGCGGGCCAGCTGCGCCATCGCCTGACTCAGCCGGGCCATGAGCCGGCTTCGGCGGCGCTCCCGCTGGCTCATTCGAGCCGTTTCCAGGATCGCCCCGAGCTGATCGGCGATCGCCAGGATGAACGCCTGCTCGGAGGGGGCCAGTTGCTCCGGGCGTGAAGAGACCAGGCCCAATAAGCCGATCGTCCGATCCTGCGCCCGAAGCGGAGCCAGGACCAGGGCCTGCATGCCCTCAGGCCATCCCGCCCCAGGCAACCGGTGGATCTGCACTCGATCGGCCTGAAGCGCTTGGTCCAGTATCTCCGGAGGCAGCTGCGCCATCAGCGTCCGCACCGCTTCCGGATCGCGCCCCCTCACATACCATCCTTTCCCTTCGCCTTCCGGCAAAAGCAGCCACCCTCCCTCCAGGCCCAGATCCTCCAATAGCCATTCCAGGGCTTCCTCAGCCAGTCGAGAGACATCGGGGATCAAACCGGACAGGCCGATCATCGCCTGGAAAGCGGAGAGCTCGTGGGCCATCCGCCGGGATCGCTCCAGCAACTGGAAGACATAGATCGTAGAGGCGAGCAGCCCGCTTAAGGCCTCCATAAGGCGCGCCTCCACCTCCGTCCTCCCCGAGATCGGCTGACTTCGTCCGAGGATCATCAGACCCAGCGGGCGGCCCGCAAAGCGCAGCGGGATCCCATCGACAGAGGCGAAGGTGGAGGCCGGCAACAGATCCTTCAGAGGATCCGGGAGATGGTCCCACAGGACCCCGTGAAAACCCTGCGTTCCCATCAAAACCTGAAAATTCCGCTGCACCGCATGAGGAACCCATCCCCCAGGCTCGTCCGTTAAACCGACGGCAATGATTGCGGGAAGGGAAGAGTAAGCCTCAACGGGCAGGAGCAGGATCCCGGTCTCCGCGCGGGCCAGTTTCAGGATGATTCGCAGGGCCTGGCGCAGCCACTCCTCTGCATCGGTGATCTGAGCCACCTCGCGACCGGCTTCCGAAACCTGAGCGACCGCCTGGTGATATCGCTCCAGCTCCGCCCGGGTGGATTGCAAGCTCCTCGCGGTCACCAGGGCGATAGCGATCTGATTGGCGATCAGAGTCAGCATATCGCGTTCCATGGAGAAAGCTGGACGGGGCCATCGGTAACCCAAGGTCAGAAGAGCGATCGGAGTTCCCTGATGGATTAACGGGAGCATCACCAGGGTGCGAACGCCGATCGCTTCCACGATCCCCCGCGTGATGGGCGCCAGCAAGGCTGTCCGGGTATCCTCGATATACCAGGCGTAGCGATGGGCCAGGAAGGCCATATAAGTGGGCTCATCCATCTCCAGATGGCTGAATCGGGCCGCGAACCCCTCATCCAGGCCGAAGCCGACCAGCAAATCCATGCGCCGACCATGAACCTGATAAGCCGCTCCCACATCGGCTTTCCATATTTCCATCAGCAAATGAAGGGCGCTGGAGATGAGCGCCTGGGGGTCATGGAGGTGATGGCCCAGCTCGGCCAGCATCCCCAGGGTCTGGGAGAGCTCCCGTTGAAGCCGCTCCTCCGCGCTCGAGGCGATCTGGCGGATCACGCCCCAGGAGGGACCCGGGGTGGCCAGCCAGCGGGCCTGACCGCGCTCCTGGGATCCGAGGACGATCTCCCAGATCGCCGGAAGGCCCTCGTTAAAGAGCCGGCGCCACGCCTCCTCCAGCGCCCCCCGTTGAGCCGGGTCGATCCAGTCCCAGAGTGAACGCTCCAGGAAATTCCCGCGCGGGATTTGCCAGAAAGCGGAGGCGGCGGCGTTCAGCCAGAGGACCCTCCCTTCCAGGTCCAGCACATACAGCGGATCCCTGAGAGCCTCCCATTGAGCCAGATGCTCAACCGGAATCAGGGGATCGAGATGAAGCCAAAGGATATGGGGGGAACGCCCCATCGTAGCGATAAAGCGACATGGGAAAGCCCGGGGGGTCAACCAGAGAGATCCGGCGAGAGGCTCCCGTTTTCGGGCCGCCTCTTCCAGAGCAGACCAGGAGGGGGCGATTCTCAGGATGCACTCGGTCGCCCGGAGAGGTCCCCGGCGTTCCTGCCACGCTTCGAGATGGGCAGCGAGCCGCTCATCCGGAAGGAAGCGACCGCTGCGCAGGTCCAGACGAGCCCTGAAGGCGCCCGAAATCCTCTTTTGCCGGCCCATCCCCATCTCCTCATCCGAAATACAGATCGCGCCCTCCAGCAGGCCCGGGAGCCCCGGGGCCTTTCCATAGCGCTCAGGACATCCGTTGTTTGGCTTCGATCCAGGTGGGGGAATCGCTTCTCCCCCCGCCGGCCCGTTCAGCTCAGAAGCCGCTTCGCCGGCGACTCATCATCGAGGCGAAAGCCTCTCCCTGCCGGATAGCCCCGCCAAAGGCCCGCCGTGGCCAGTCAGAGCGGCCCCCAGGAACCACGGGAGCGGCAGGATGACCCCTCCCTGAGGCCTTCCGGGCCTCGGAGAAGAAAAAGTACACGCTGGAACGGGTCGCCAGAGGCGCCCCCTCCTGGGCAACTCCTGTAGTCATCGGCGACGGCGTTCGGCTGTCGATGGAGGAGCGGAGGTCGTTCCCGGCAGAGGGGGTGCCCCCGGCCGGCCATGGCAATGCTTATACTTCTTGCCGCTGCCGCATGGGCACGGGTCGTTCCGCCCGATGGAGCGGGAGGCTGTGTCCGACTGGACCTGCGCTCGGGATGCGGGGGCGCCCCGGCGTTCTCGGGCCAGGGCCTGGCCGGTGGGCGCGATCAGGAAAAGCCGCCGCACCGTTTCCGCCCGGATGTTGGTCAACAGATCCTGGAACATCTCGAAAGCCCGCCGCTTGTATTCGACCAGAGGATCCCGCTGGCCGAACGCCTCCAGCCCGATCCCCTGCCGCAGGTTCTCAATCGCCGTGAGATAATCCACCCATAGTTGACCGATCAGACTGAGCAACAGGTTACGGGCCGCGGTGGAGAAGGCCCGACGCCCAAAGAACCGGATGGCTTCCTCCTGAAGCTCCGGCGGCCAGTGCCCGAAGGGGGTTTCCGCCACCATCGTCCATCGCTCCGCCCCCAGCCAGCTCATCAGGCTGAGGCGGGTCGCCTCCTCCAGATCGACGGGCCGCTGCTCCGCCATCGAAACCCATACCGAACGGCCCAGCTCCTCCTCACGGGCTTCCAGCACCCCGTGGAGATGCTCCAGGATCCGCGGGCCGCGCTCCGATGCGGGGATCTCCTCCAGCAGCTGCCCGGCCAGATAGGAGAGCGGGAACACCACCTGCGCATACGTCACCCGTTGATGGGTCCGCGTATCAAAGGCGGTCTGCCGGGTGAACTGGGCTTCCCAGAGCGCCTGCGCCAGCGCGGCCGGATCCCGCTGGCCGTTCAGGCGATCGGCCAGGATCCCTTCCACCTCCCGAAGGTGGGCTTCCAGCCGGGCCCGGGTTTCCTGGAGAATCCCCTCACGGATGATCTCGGCCAGCTCCTCCCATGGCGTCTCCAGCAGATCCATCTCCCCCAGGGTGAGCCCGACGCCCGCTCGCCGGACCGCCGCGGTGAGGGCTTGCAGGCGCAGCGCGCGATGCCCGGCTTCCCGCACCGCCTCCATCAGGCGCTCCCGGACCTCCTCCGGCGCGGCGGCCCGCAGGCCTTCCAGTCGGATCTCCAGGCCGGTCAGCTCACGCACTCGCTCCAGGAGGTTGTGCAGATTCAACCCCTGGCGGCCTTCCGAGCCTTCCTGAAGCCAGTCCTCAAACGCCCGCTCCGCCGCATCCACCCAATCCGAGAGGGTATCCCGGCTGCGCTCCGCCACCGCCTGGACGGCCCGGGCGGCTGCTTCCGCCCAGTGAGCGGCCGCTGCCCGCGCCGCCTCATGAAGCAATCCGGCAACCTTCTGGAGGGAAGGCTCCCCGGACGCCAGGCGATCCAGAAGCAACGCCAGGCTGAAGGAAGGAAGGAACTGGCCGTCGCTCAGCACCATCGGTGGCTGAACGCTGTCCAGCCACTCGATGACCTTCCATCCCTCGCCGGGCTTCATCTGCTGAAGCCGGCGTCCGACCTCCGCCTCCACCATCGCCCAGAGATCGTCGTGGAGATCGTCCCGCAGGAGCAACCGGAGGCGCTGGCCGTAGATCAGCTCGCGCTGGCGGTTGAGGACATCATCGTATTCCAGCAGGTGCTTGCGGATGTCGAAGTTGTAGCCCTCCACTCGCCGCTGGGCCTCCTCGATGGTTTTGTTCAACCAGGGATGCTCCAGCGGCTCATCGTCATCTCCCCATACACGCTCCATCCAGCCGCGCAGGCGATCCCCGGCGAATCGCCGGAGCAGGTCGTCCTCCAGCGAGAGATAGAAACGGGAGGAGCCCGGGTCTCCCTGACGGCCGGCGCGGCCGCGCAACTGATTATCGATCCGCCGTGCCTCATGGCGCTCCGTGCCGAGCACGTGAAGGCCCCCCAGCGCCTTCACCGTGCGCTCGCCCTCGATATGCTCCAGGAAGCGCTGCACCGCCTCCCGATACAGCCCATATTGAGAGGGATCCAGCTGGCGCAGCGCCGCAGCCCGCTCCTCAAATGTCATCTCATAAGGGTTGAACCCGGCCCGACGCAGGACCCGGTTGACATCCCCCAGCACCTCCTCCGGCAGCTCGCCGCCCAGTTTGATGTCCACACCACGCCCCGCCATATTGGTGGCGATGGTCACCGCTCCGACCCGGCCAGCCTGGGCAATGATGCGCGCCTCCCGGTCGTGATGACGCGCGTTCAGCACCTCATGGGGAACCCCATGCTCCAGGACCCGTCGGAGCCGATCCGGCTGGTCCACCCGCCACAACGCCGCGAGACGCTCCAGATTGGCCGGGGACAGCGGATCTGGATCCAGCCCCAGGGCCCGGGCCCAGGACCGGAGCTTCCCCCCAGGCAGTTTCTCCGGCGGCTGGCCGAGAAGTCCCCGCTCCTCCTCGGAGAGCGGGATATCTTTCCCATCGGCTTCGCGACGCCGCAACGCATCCTTCACCAGGTCCACCAGCGCCAGCCAGCGCAGGCCCTCGGCCTGCAGACGCTTGCTCAGGTAATCCGAGGCCTCCACCGAAGTGGTCCCCACCAGCACTGGCCGGCCCATCGTGTGCATCTGGACGATCTCCCGGAGGATCGCCCGGTGCTTGGCCTCCTTTGTCCGATAGATCACATCGGGGTGATCCACGCGGATCATCGGACGGTGGGTGGGGATGACCACCACATCCAGCCCGTAGATCTTCTGGAACTCCTCCGCCTCCGTCGCCGCGGTGCCGGTCATCCCGGCCAGCTTCTCATACATGCGGAAGTAGTTCTGGATGGTGATGGTGGCATAGGTGACGTTCTCCGGGCGGATGGGCACGCCTTCCTTCGCTTCAATCGCCTGGTGCAGGCCATCGGACCAGCGGCGGTCCGGCATGAGGCGGCCGGTGAACTCGTCGATGATCACCACCTGACGCCCCTGCACGATGTAATCGCGGTTGCGATGATAGAGGAACTGGGCCTTGAGGGCCTGCTCCAGGTGGTGGATCATCTTCATCTGTTCGGGGGTCAGCTCCTCGGGGCGTTCCGGATCGAAGAGGGGTTTGCCGATGAGCTGCTCGACCCGGTCATAGCCGGAATCGGTGAGATGGACGGTCCGGTGCTTCTCATCGATCTCGTAATCGCCAGGCCGCAGCTGCCTCACGATCTGAGCCCACCGGATGTATTCCTCGGTCGCCTCCTCCGCTGGGCCGCTGATGATCAGCGGCGTCCGCGCCTCATCGATCAGGATGTTGTCCACCTCGTCCACGATGGCGTAACGGTGTGGACGCTCCAGCCGCTGGACTCGCGCCTCCAGGGTGAAGGCCATGTTATCCCGAAGGTAATCGAAGCCGAACTCATTGTTCGTCCCATAGGTGATATCCGCCAGGTAGGCCTCCTTGCGCGAGACGGGACGCAGCTGGGCGAAATCCTCCTTTCCCCCATCGTAATCGGGGTCATAAATGTAAGCATTGCCCTCCCCGGCCTGCAACAGCCCCACCCGAAGGCCCAGCATATGGTAGATCGGACCCATCCAGCGGGCATCTCGCCGGGCCAGGTAATCGTTTACCGTCACCAGATGAGCGCCCAGCCCCAGCAGGGCGTTGAGGTAGAGGGGAAGGGTGGCGACCAGGGTCTTCCCTTCGCCGGTCTTCATTTCAGCGACTTTGCCGAAGTGGAGCGCGATGCCCCCCAGCAGCTGCACGTCGTAATGCCGCAACCCCAGGGTCCGCTTTGAAGCCTCCCGCACGGCAGCGAAAGCCTGAGGGAGGAGCTCTTCCAGGATCGCCTCCTCCGCCTGGCGCAACTCGGACAGGCGCTGCTTCACTTCGTATTCCAGCTGAGTGCGTCGATCTGGATCCCGCTCCACCAGCCAGGCCAGATAGGCCCGGCGATACGCCTCCCGATGGCTGGCGATCGCCTCCGCAATCCGCGTCCGGAACCGGTCGGTCATCCCCCGCAATTCGGCATCCGTCAACGCCTCGAACTCCGGCTCCAGGCGGTTAATGGCCTCCACCAGCGGAGCCCACCGGCGCAACCAGCGATCAGAGGGATCTCCCAGGATCTTCCCCAGGATCTGTTTCAGCATCGCTCGCCTCTCCGACCATATGGAGTCTTGCGTTTATACAGGAATGGATCCCGCCCTCGGTGAAGGTTGAGGGATGAGGCGGGACAGCCCCGGCGGCCGGCCCAGCCTCGAAAGCGGCTGAGGAAGGCCAGCGGCGCCGTCCCCATCCATGCGCGCAGGATCAAGCACCATCCTAATGCCGTGAAAAGGACCCCGGGACAGGACGGCCCGCTTTCTCTGTTTAAGTTTAATCCAGAACATCCAGCCTGGCGTTCTGTTGGCCTGGCCTTTCGCTTGGCCCATGGATCCCTTCGGATCCGGGCGGGCCCGGATTCCGAAAGAGCGAATGGCCGCACGCCGCGACCTGGAGAGAAGGGGATAGGAGAACGCCTTCGGCGGCCCCAACCCCTGAATCGGTGAAAATCCCTTATGGGATCCAGCCGGAGGGCACAGGTCGCTTAACCGAACCCGCCCTTTCGCTATAATGAAGGCAAATGGTTGCAAGGGGAGAACAGGGGCTTTCCCCCTCGCTCCTCCACCGCAACGGTCTGGATCCTCGAATCAGAGGAGGACAGGATGATTTTCGATCTGGTGCTGGTGCTTGGGGCGCTGATCAGCGGGCTTATCGGAGGACGCAGAGGGCTGGTCAAACAAATCCTCAGCCTGGCCTCCGTTTATCTCGCCTTGGTGCTTGCCATTGGCCTTCAAGATCTCATGGTGACCGCCTTCACCCGCGCTGTGGGTTTAATCACCGTAGAAACTTCTATATTCTTCTTTGTTACGATCTTCTTGATCGCCTACATCGGGCTGGAGCTTTTGAATTTCACTTTTTATCGGCAGACCCGCCTGGCGGCCCTGGGCTTGATGGATTACCTGCTGGGGGGACTCGGCGGGCTCCTCTGGTGGCTGGTCCTGGTCGGAGCGGTTCTCACCCTGCTCTTCTACAGTCTCACCGTTCCATGGACGTGGCAGCTGGCCCCCCTTGCGGCGGCGATCCGCTCGGATTTCAGCGCCTCCATCACGCTTCCCACCCTGGCGATGCTCTTCAAGAACTATGCCCTCATTCCTATCCGGCTGTTGATGCACCCTCTTCCCCCCATCCTGACCGGGTGGCCCTGAGCAGGATACGCGCCCCCGCCATGAATCCGGGAGGCGGACTGGCTCTTCCTCTAATGAAGAGCCGGATGGGACGCGTGCAGCGGCCTATGATCCGCAAAGTCCATAGAGGAAAGCTCATATGCTACCCTTTTTCTTGCAGAAGATCGACCACGCGATCCAGGATGGCTTCCGCGACGGCGGCCTTGCTCATCAGAGGAAGCGGCTCCACGCGTCCCCGCGCGTCGATCAGGGTGACCCGGTTCGTCTCCACGGCAAACCCGGCCCCGGGCTCGGTGACGTCATTGGCGACGATGAGATCGAGTCCTTTGGCCTGCAGCTTTGCCCACGCGTTCTCCAGCAGATCCCCGGTCTCGGCCGCGAAGCCCACCACCACCCGGGGCTTTCCCCGTTCCACCCGGCGGGCCGCCACGCCCTCCAAGATATCCACCGTGGCCACGAGCTCCAGGGTGAACGCGGCCCCCTTCTTGATCTTCAACGGCTGCGCCCGGGCTGGACGGTAATCGGCCACCGCCGCGGCCATCAGCAGGACGTCCGCTTCCCCGCATTCCCGCCAGACCGCTTCGGCCATCTCCGCCGCAGTTCCCACATCAATACGGCGGGCACCCACCGGGGTCTCCAGGGCCACCGGGCCGGCGATCAGCACCACCTCCGCGCCGCGATCCAGGGCGGCCTGGGCCAGGGCGAAGCCCTGCCTCCCCGAGGAGCGGTTCCCGATAAATCGAACCGGATCGATCGGTTCGTAGGTGGGGCCGGCGGTCACCACCACGCGGCGGCCGGCCAGGGGCCCCTTACGGCCCAGGATCCGACGGATATGCCCGATCAGCTCGGCGGGCTCGATCATGCGGCCCCAGCCCTCCAGACCGGAGGCCATCCGCCCATAGGCGGGGCCCGCCACCTCGATCCCTCGCGCCCGAAGGCGCTCCACGTTTTCCTGGGTCGCCGGGTTCGTCCACATTCCCCCATCCATAGCCGGGGCGATGAGGATCGGAGCCCGCGTGGAGAGGCACAGCGCGCTCAACAGATCATCCGCCAGCCCGTGGGCCATCCTGGCGATGAAATCCGCCGTCGCCGGCGCAATGACCACCAGATCCGCTGCCTCCCCGAGAATCACGTGAGGGATCGCCGTCTCCGGCGTGGGCGTCCACAGATCGGTCCACACCGGTCGACCCGTGAGCGCGTGAAACGTGAGCGGGGCCACGAAGCGAGTGGCGGCAGCGGTCATCACGACATCCACCTGCGCCCCCCCTTGAGTCAGCTTGCTGGCCAGGTCCGCCGCTTTATACGCTGCGATGCCGCCCGTGACCCCGAGAATCACCCGCCGCTGTTTGAAAACCGGGATCGCTTCCACACCCCTGCGCTCCCAGGGAGAATGAGCAAGCCGGATGCGTTCCGGATCATCCATTCATAACGAAGGCGCTCCGCCCCTATTCCTCCAGCAGGATCTGATCCCCCTCCACACCGACCACCACGGCCAGGGACTCAATGGGCACGCCCAGCGCTTGCAGCCGATCCCGACCTCCCTCAAAGCGCTTTTCGATAACCGCTCCGATCCCGACCACCTGCGCGCCGGCCGCCTGAGCCAGCCGGGCCAGGGCCAGGATCGTAGCCCCCGTCGCCAGAAAGTCGTCCACAATCAGCACGCGATCCCCGGGCCGGAGGTAATCCGCAGCCACCAGCAGCGTCACATCGCCCCCCTTGGTGTGCGAAGGCGCGGTGGCGAAGAACACATCCTCCCCCATGGTGAGGGGCTTATGCTTGCGGGCGAAGACCAGCGGGACCCCGAGGGCATACGCGGTCATCAGGGCCGGCCCGATGCCGGAGATCTCCGCGGTCAACACTTTGGTGGGGTTGCGGGGGCGAAAACGCCGGGCGAGCTCCTGGCCGCAGGCCGCGATCAGGGTCGGATCGATCTGATGGTTCAGGAAGGCGTCCACTTTAATGATGCCGTTCCCCAAATGGCGGCCGTAACGACGGATGGCCTCTCGCAGGGCTTCCACAGGGTCCCTCCTCTTTGCATTGCAACAAGATCATGATCCAGATTGCTAAGGCTTTCGCTTCTCCGCAAACCTCAAAAAGCCCCCGGATCCCGCGCAATCCTCAATCCTCCGTTTCCAGGTCGGCCTCGCCCTCCTCTCCTCCTTCCCCCTCCCCTCCCTCGCCGGCGAGCTCGGGCATTGCCTTCTCGATCTCCTCCGGCGTCTGGCCGGCCTCCAGGCGCTCGATCACCTCCTCGAACTCCGGCCCCAGATCCCCCAGCTCTTCGCCCAGCTCCTGGGTCATCCGGCGCATCCAGCGGCCGATGGAGCGCGGATCCTTCTCATCCACATCCCCGATCCAGTCTGCATCCGCCAGGGATTCCAGGCGGGATTCCTCTGAGCGGAGCACCCGCACCCGGGAAATCAACCGGACCAGATCGCGACTGCCGCAGTAGGTGCAGGCGACCTGGCTGTGATCCACCTCGGAGAAGGTGCGGAAGAACGCCGTAACCCGACGACGACATTGCCGGCAGCGATACTCATAGATAGGCATCCTCTCCCCCTCCGTTTCCCGGATTCGCTCTCCATTATATCCAGAGAGCGCTCCTACAGGAGCCTCAGGGATTTCCGCCGATAGAGCTCAGAACCCAGGGAGTGGGTTGGATGGCCGGGCGAGCAGATGGGTAAATGACATCCGTGCGGGAGGAACTCCATGGCAACGAAAACCGGAGGTCCCGGATCCCCTGCCGCTTCCTCCCGCTCGCGGGTAAAATGAGAAGCCAGGGAGCTCCCGGCGATCCGGGGCCGGGCGGGCCTTCCGATCCATTGCCCGTTCTTCCCCCCGGCCCCCATGGAGAGCCAAAATCCAGCTGCGCGCGTCCCGAACCGACCACCTTCGAGCTCATGGAGCCCGATGAGCGACCGGAAAGGTCCCCAGACGTCCGAGGCAATTCCATTAAAGGAGCCTTCCACGCTGGAGGGACTGGCTCAGCGTCCGGCCCGGCCCCTGGTGGTGGTGATCTCGGGGCCCTCCGGAGCCGGGAAGGATTCCCTCATCCGGCGGATGAAGGAATTGAACGTTCCTTTCCACTTCGTGGTCACCGCCACCTCCCGTCCCCCTCGCCCGGATGAGGTCGATGGCGTGGATTATCATTTCCTCTCCCGGGAACAGTTTGAAGCAGGCATCCAGGCCGGGGAGTTCCTGGAATATGCGATCGTTTATGGAGACTATAAAGGGATCCCCCGCTGGGAGATCGAAAACGCCCTGGCCAGCGGGAAGGACGTCATCCTGCGCGTGGATGTGCAGGGGGCGGCCACGCTCCGTCGCCTGATCCCGGACGCGGTATTCATTTTCGTCATCCCTGCCTCCCGGGAAGAGCTGATCGAGCGCCTCCGGGCCCGCGGCACGGAAACCACCGAATCGATCGCCCGGAGGCTCCAGGCCGTGGAGGAGGAGCTGAAACACTGGGCCGAGTTCGATTATGTGGTCGTGAATCGGGATCAACGGCTGGACGAGGCGGTGAATGATATCCTGGCGATCATCCGGGCGGAGCATTGCCGGGTGCATCCCCGGCAGGCGGATCGGGACTTTTCGGCTCGAGACCCGCAAGGCGAATGAAAGGACATCCCGCCGAGATGGCCGGAAAGAAGGATCTTTTCTCCTATAGCCAGGCGGAAGCGGTTCGGCGGGAAGCCCCCCTGGCCGCGCGCCTGCGCCCTCGACGCCTTGAAGAATTCGTGGGCCAGGCTCACCTGATCGGGCCCGGCGCACCCCTTCGACGCCTCATCGAAGAAGGGAAGCTGCTGAACTCCATGATCTTCTGGGGTCCGCCAGGCACCGGCAAGACCACTCTGGCTCTGCTGATCGCCCAGGCGGCCCGGGCCCATGTGGAGACTCTGAGCGCGGTCACCGCCGGCCTCCCGGACCTCCGCCGGGTGATTCAGGAGGCGCAGGATCGCCGCCGTCTCTATGGTCAGCGAACCATCCTCATTGTCGATGAGCTGCATCGCTTTACCCGGGTGCAACAGGATGCCCTGTTGCCCTACGTGGAAGACGGCACGGTGGTCTTCATCGGGATCACCACCGAGAACCCCTACTTCGCCGTCGTCCCCGCCCTGGTCTCCCGCTCCCGCGTCTTCTCCTTCCAGCCTCTGACCGAAGAGGAGATCCTTCAGCTGCTTCGACGCGCGCTCTCGGATCCGGAGAACGGTTACGGGGGGCAGCCGATCGAAGTCCCCGAAGAGGTGCTTCAATTCTGGGCCCGCCTGAGCGAAGGGGACGCCCGCAGCGCCCTGAACGCGCTGGAGCTGGCCGTCAGCGCGACTTCCCCCGATCCGGATGGGACCATCCGCATCACAATGGAAATCGCCCAGGCCGTTGTCCAGCGGCGGGCGCTGGCTTACGACCGGGAAGCCCATTACGATACGATCAGCGCCTTCATCAAGTCGATCCGGGGAAGCGATCCCGATGCCGCCCTGCTCTGGCTGGCGAAAATGGTGGAGGCGGGCGAGGATCCCCGGTTTATCATGCGGCGTCTGTTGATCCTGGCGGCGGAAGATGTGGGACTGGCGGATCCCATGGCGATCGTGGTGACCGCCGCATGCGCCCAGGCCGTGGAGTGGGTGGGGATGCCCGAGGCCGCCTATCATCTAACGGAGGCCACGCTGTATCTGGCGACTGCCCCCAAGAGCAACCGCACGGGGGCCTTTTTCCAGGCTCTGGAATTCCTTCGCGCTCACGGGGCCGGTGAGGTCCCCGCCCACCTGAAGGACGCCAGCCGCGATGCCGAGGCCCTGGGCCATGGCCGGGGCTATCAATATCCGCATGCTTTTCCGGGGCACTTCGTCCGGCAATCCTACTGGCCCGTCGGGCTCCCCCGCGTTCGCTTTTACGCGCCATCTGACCAGGGTTACGAACGGGAGATCGCGGAGCGGCTCCGCCGCTGGTGGGGAGAGCATATGGAGGGATCTGAAGGCCCTGGATCTCCGATGCCGGAGGGTGAAAGGGGCGAGGCATCTTCCTGATTCAGGCCCAACGACATAATTCCTGATCCGCTCGCATCGGCCCGCAGAGCCGAAGGCAGGTCCACGTGGCTCGAACCATTGCCGTAGTCAGCCAGAAAGGGGGGGTGGGCAAAACCACGACGGTGGTTCATCTCGGCGTCGCGCTGGCGGAGCGCGGCGCATCCACCCTGCTGGTGGATCTCGACCCCCAAGCGGCGTTAACGGCGGCTTTCGGGTTAAACGAGGATCTCTCGCCAACCGTCGAGGCCTCGCTGATAAAAGGCATTGCGATCACCCAGGTGATCCGGAACCTGCGGCCAGGTCTGGATATCGCCCCCGCCTCGTTTCAGCTGAACCAGGCGGAGCTGATCCTGCACCAGCGCCCGCGCTGGCCTTACCAGCTTCGAGAGGCCCTTCGACCGGTGCAGGGGCGTTATGCCTACATCCTGATCGACGCACCGCCCGGATTGGGCCCCCTCACGGTGAACGCCCTCGCCGCCGCCGATGCCTTCCTGATCCCCATCCGGCCGGATTATCTCTCCCTTCGCAGCCTGAAAGGGCTGCTGATCGCTGTGGGGCGGTTACGCCAGCAACTGGGGCTTTCCATCGAGCTGATGGGCATCCTGCCCACGATGGTGCAGCTCCACCTGCGCCATCATCGGGACGTACTCGCGGAATTGACGGCCGCTTTCGGGAGAAAAGTGTTCCAGGTCTTCATCCCTCAAAGCATCCGGTTCGCTGAGGCTCCGGTCGCCGGGCAGAGCCTTCTGGATTACATGGCCAACCACCCTGGGGCCCAGGCCTATCGGCGACTGGCTGCGCTGATCGAGGAGGCCAGCGGGAGGTGAAGTAGGGCAACTGCGTGCAGTTGCCCTACTATATAAAGTCTGAGCGATGCCCAATGGGAAAGCGAGGAAAGCCTGAGATCTCCATTCGCGGCCGGGGTCGAGCGCTCTTCGACGGGCTCACCGAATGGGTGGAGCCCGTAGATCCTCTTGCGCGCAGGCCAGAGATGTCGGCTTCCGGGCCGGAGCCGCGTTCGGGAGAATCCCTTTCCACCCCTTCCTCCAGGGGAGTGCCAGAAGGTCGGGAGGGGGGCCCGGAAACCCCGGCTCCCTCTCCTCAATTCAGCCGTCCGCCTGAACCGTCCCATGCTCCGGCGGACGCCGCCTCGCTCCCGCCGGAAGATGGCGATGGATTCCGGTTTCTCGCCCTGGAGGCCGCACGCGTGGCCTCAGCCCGCCTCGAGATCCCGAACTGGGCGCCTCCGCCCGACTGGCGCTGGGAGCCCACGGCCGCGCCCACGGAGACCGTCGCCGTGGACCCCCGGGCGCCGATGCGGGCCCTGCGCATTCCCGGATTGCTGATGCCGGAAGCCCTCCACCCGATCGAGGGCTCCCCGGAAGCGATGGCCGCAACCCCTGCCGAAGGAGAGCGACCGATGGAACAGGTCCCCACTCCATCTGGCCTTCTGGAGAAACCACAGGCAACGCGCTCTCGCGGGGTGGATGAAGCCCATGTCCGTCAACTCCACACGCGGATCGATGAGCTTTACCGCCGCATCGCCAGCGGGGCGATCCCCGATCCGGGAACCGCAGAGCAGGCGCTGACGTGGCTGAAACAGGCCCGGGAGGCATTGCTCTCCCCCGACGGCTACGATGAGGCGGAATACTACTACAGCCTCGCCCAGACCCGCTACGCCATCGCCCGTCGGCTATGGCGCTGGTCCTATACCTACGGGCTCTTTGTCTTCCTCTGGGGCGCCGCCTGGCTGGGGCTTTATCTCTGGGCGCTGACGGAGGGCCGAGGCTACAGCGCCCGGGTGGTCCCTTCGGGCTACGAAGGCATTTGGGAGCCCATCATGTGGGGCGGCCTGGGCGGAGTATGCGGCATCTTCTACAGCCTCTACTGGCATGTGGCCATCCAACGAGATTTCGATCGCCAGTATGTGATGTGGTATCTCGTCCAGCCGCTCCTCGGGAGCATGATCGGGATGATCATCTATATGATCATCACCGTGGGCTTCCTCACCATCCAGGGGACGCCTACGCCGGCCAATCCACTCTTCATGTATCTGCTGGCTTTCATTGCCGGCTTCCGGCAACGGTTCTTCCTGGAACTCATCGATCGGATTGTCCAGACCTTCACTCCGAACCCCAGGAGCAACGCATGAACGGGCGCCTCGCTTTTGTTTTCCCGGGACAGGGCTCGCAATATGTAGGGATGGGCCGGGCCCTTTACGAGGCCTTCCCCGAAGCCCGCAAGGTGTTCGAGGAAGCGGATGTCCGGCTGGGTTACGCCATCTCCCGCCTGTGCTTCGAGGGGCCGGAGCCGCAGCTGAACGACACCTTTTATACCCAGCCGGCCATCCTCACGGTCTCCATCGCGGCCTGGCAGGCCTGGCAGGCCCGGGGGGGACCCACGCCCGATTTCGTGGCTGGCCACAGCCTGGGGGAATTCACCGCCCTCGTGGTCGCAGGCGCCCTTTCTTTTCCGGACGCCCTGGGCCTGGTGCAGGAGCGGGGACGTCTGATGAGGTGGGCGGGGGAGCAACAGCCGGGGGCCATGGCCGCCGTGCTGGGGATGGAGCGGGCCGCTCTGGAGGCGATCTGCGCCGAGGCCAGCCAGGAAACCGGGGAAGCGGTCGTCGTCGCCAATGACAACTGCCCGGGCCAGCTGGTGATCTCCGGGGGCAAGGCCGCGGTGACGCGGGCGAGCGAGCTCGCCCGAAGTCGCGGGGCCAAACGGGTCGTCCCGCTGGCGGTCAGCATCGCCGCCCATTCCCCATTGATGGCCCCCGCGGTGGAGCCCTTCCGGGCCGCGTTGAAGGCCACGCCCTTTCACCGGCCCCGCATCCCGGTGATCAGCAACGTGCAGGCCCGCCCGCTCCAGGGCGATCCCGAAGACCTGCGGGCGGAGCTGGCCCAGCAGCTGACCGCGCCGGTCCGATGGACGGAGAGCGTGCAGTGGATGTTCGAGAACGGCGTCGGGGCTTTTGTGGAATTTGGCCCCCGGGATGTGTTAAGTGGCCTGATCCGCCGGATCGCTCCGGAAGCCCGCACGCTTCGAGTGGAGGACCCTGAGACCCTGGAGCAGGCCTTGCGAGCGCTGGCCTGAGCGCTCGGATGCAATAGACGCACCTTTGGCGCACCTGCTCCCAGAAGAAATCGAATGCGGGGCACCTTCGGTGCCCCGCATTCGATTAACTGTCCATAATCCATCGATCCACGTCCCGCGGATAGGAGAGGATCTCATCCTCCCGGAAGAACAGCGCGATCTCGAACGCCGCCGTCTCCGGCCCGTCCGATCCGTGAACCAGATTGCGTCCGATGGTGAGGCCGAAGTCCGCCCGGATCGTCCCGGGCTCCGCCTTCGCCGGATCGGTCGCGCCCATGGTCTTGCGCACCACTTCGATCGCCTGGGGGCCCTCCACAACCATCGCCACCACCGGTCCGGAGGTGATGTAACGCACCAGGCTCTCATAAAAAGGCTTGCCCTGATGGATCGCATAATGGCGCGCGGCCAGCTCTGGGGAGATCTGCAGCATCTTCATGGCCACGATCTTCAACCCACGGCGCTCCAGCCGGGAGATGATCTCTCCAACCAGCCCCCGCTGAACCCCATCCGGCTTGATCAGGACCAGCGTCCGCTCCACGATCTGACCTCCTGAGCCAGGATTCACAAGGATGAAATTATAGCGCCCCGGGAAGAGGGGAGAGAAATAACGGCGAATTCGCCCGGGCGGCCGGCTGCGCCCGGCCATCGTTTGCCAGCCTGTCCGCTCCGACGTAAAATTGTGAAAGCAAGCACGGATCGCGCTCATGATCCTCCCAGATCCCTTGCAAGGAGGGGGTAAGCCGCCATGGAAACGAGCCCTGGGATCCTGGAACAGCAAATGGAAACGAGCCCTGGGATCCTGGAACAGCAAGAGGAGGCCGAGAGCTCTGTGAAGGTTCCCCTTCGATCGCTTCGTCCGAAAATGCAGGTGGAAGGAGTCGTCATTGCGGTCACCCCGGCAGGTGCCTTCGTCGACATCGGCTCTGAGATCCCCGGTTTCATCCACCTCTCCCAGCTCAGCCCACAACCCGTCCTCCGGGTATCCGATGTGCTGAAACCCGGCGATCGAGTGACGGCCTGGGTGAAGCAGGTCAACCGCAAGAAAAACCTGTTGAGCCTCACGATGATCCGCCCGGCGGCGTATGGCTGGGGGCAGCTGAAGCCGGGCCGGGAGTTCACCGGCCGGATCACGCGGGTGGAGCCGGGCGGCGTGTATGTGGACATCGACGCGCCGGTGGAAGGGTTCGTTCCGGCTTCTCAGATCCGCCGGGAGGGCCGGGTGGATCCCACCGGGTTGTTCCAGGTGGGCGACGAGGTGAAAGTCTGGGTGATCAGCGCCAGCCGCCGCGAGCGCCGGCTGCGCCTGACCATGATCCCGCCGCCTTCGGTGAAGTGGGAAGATCTGAAGGTCGGCGAGCTGATCCGGGGCAAGGTCACCCGGGTGGAGAAGTTCGGAGCCTTCGTGGATATCGGGGCGGAGCGGGATGCCCTGATTCATATCAGCGAGTTCGGGGTGCGCAACCTGAGGGATCCTTCCGAGGTGCTCCAGGAGGGTCAGGAGATCGAGGCCCGCATTATCCTGGTGGACCCCGAGAAAAAGCAGATCCGCCTCAGCCTCCGCGGGCTCCTCCACGTCAAAGAAGTGGAACCCGAACCGTCGGTCCAGAAAGCGGTTCCCCCGCGATCCGCTCCTGCCCCCGAGGCCGAACCCACCGAGGAGGAGCTTACGGTGATGGCCTATGCCCTGAAGCGGGCGCTGGAGGAAGCTCGGGCCCGCGGCCGCCCGATCCCGCCTCTGGAATCGTTATCTGCGAATTAATCCCAGCCCAAGTCTCTCGAGCGGCCAGCGCCCTGAGCGACCGGGATGATCCCTTGGATTGCAAGCGAGAGATAGGATACCGCTCCCTCTTCGTGCGGCGAAACCTTGCGAAGAGGGGGCGGTCTGTTTTGTTCAAAGCTCCACCCAAAGCCGCATCATGAGCGCTACCTTGAACCCCAGGCGCATGCCCCGCGATCCCTTCGAATTCGAAATCGAATAGGATATGGGTAAGGAAAGGATGGGAACATTACATCCCAGGGAGCGAATGCCCATCTTGCGGTTTGTCCCAGTGGAAGACCTGATCCCCCATGAGCAGGCGGATCAGGTGCGAACAGCCCCCCTCGTCCATCGGCTGCAGACCGAAGGGATCCTGAAGAACCCTCCGGTGGTGGCGCCGATCCCCGGCGATCCCCGCTATGTGGTGCTCGATGGGGCCAACCGGGTGGAGGCCGCCCGGCGTCTGGGGCTCCCCCATCTGGTCGTGCAGGTGGTGGATTATGAGGATCCCCGCCTGAGGGTCGAAGCCTGGACCCATGTGATCAGCGGCGAGAGCCCGGAGAGCTTTTTCAACACGATCCATAAAATGGAGGGAATCACCCTGGAACCCTCCGAATATCTGCATGCCCGGGCGGAGCTGGCCCGCCGTCAGGCCCTGGCCTATCTGATCTGCCCCCCGGGGGATATCTACCTGGTTCGGGCGGAAGGGGATCTCTACCGTCGGACCGCTCTGCTGAACCGCCTGGTGGATGTCTATAAATCCCGTTTCCGGTTCTATCGGACCACCACCGATCAGCTGGAGCAGATCCTGTCGGATTACGAGCAGGTGATCGCGGTGGTGGTCTTCCCGCGCTATGAACCAGCGGAGATCATCGAGCTGGCCCGTAACGGCGCGCGGCTCCCCGCTGGCATCACCCGCCACATCATCCCCTACCGGGCCCTGCGCATCAATATCCCGCTGGAGATCCTGGCCGCTCCCCTCTCCCTGGAAGAGAAAAACGCATGGCTGATGGAATGGTTCCGCCGCAAACTGGCCGCGCGGGAGATTCGTGTCTACGAGGAGAGCGTCGTCATCTTCGATGAGTGAAACGCATCGCGGAAGCGCCGCCTATCCGCGGGGGGACATCTCCTCCAGAACGCGCAGGACCTCCTGCAGATCGGACGGCAACGGCGCCTCAAAGGTGATCGGTTCAGGGCGGGAGGGCAGGCGCACGGTGATCGCTCGGGCGTGGAGGAACAACCGGGGGCATGGCAATGGCGTTCGCCGCCCATAGACCGGATCGCCCACAATCGGATACCCGACATACGCCAGATGCACCCGAATCTGATGCGTGCGCCCGGTCTCCGGATAGACCTCCAGCCGCGCGTAGCGCCCCCACCGCCCCTCATAGGTTTTCAACACCTGATACCGGGTGCAGGCCGGGCGACCGGTGGGGACCACCGCCATCCGCTTGCGGTAACGGGGATCCCGGGCGATCGGCGCTTCGATCATCCCCTCCGGAGGCGGATGCCCGATCACCAGCGCCTCGTAGACTTTACGCACCGTGCGCGCCTTGAACTGTGCCTGCAGGAAGTGATAGGCTCGCTCATTCTTGGCGACCAGCAACACCCCCGACGTCTCCTTATCCAGGCGATGCACCAGCCCCGGGCGCAGGACCCCGCCCACTCCCTCCAGATCCGGGCAGTGAGCCAGAATGGCATGGATCAGGGTGCCCCTCGTGTGCCCGGCCCCGGGATGCACCACCATCCCTGCGGGCTTGTGGATGACCAGCACGTCCTGATCCTCATACAGGATATCCAGCGGGATGGGCTCCGGGATCAGGTCGACCGGTTCCGGAGGGGGGATCTGAACGGTGATCTGATCCCCCGGACGGATCCGATGGGCCGGCCGCAGGACCGGCGCCCCATTGACCCATACCTGTCCGCTTTCGATCAACCGCTGGGCCGCGGAGCGGGTGAGCTCGGGCAAGCGTGTGGCGATGGCGCGATCCAGACGATCGCTGGCCTCTGCGATAAAAGTCTCCACCCGCATGGACGGTTCTACCCCGCTTTACGCCGCCGGCTGGATCGACGGTGCCGGTTATGAATGACGTCCAGGATCTCCTGGTCCTCTTTCTCCTGTCGAGCGATGAAGGCGGCGATGAAGGCGCTGCGACGCTGGCGGAGCGCCATCGGGGCGACCGCCTGAAGATCCTCCAGGGTCACCCCCTCCCGACCATCGGCAGCGGCGTAGGCCCGCGCCGCCTCCAGCAGGGCCACTTCCGCCCGGCTGGATTCAATCCCCAGCCGGTGGATCCAGCGGATCGCCTCCTGTTCCAGCTCCGGGGGAATCGTCACCCGGGGCAGTCGCTGGCGGGCCTCCATGATCTCTGCGGCCGCCGCCGCGGTTTCATGCGCCCATTGCGCCGCCAGCGCATAGGGATTGGTTCGAAAGAGCCGCACCCGACGGTAAACCTCCAGCCGATCCTGAGGATTGCTCAGGCCGCGCACAACCACTCGCAGCCCGAAGCGATCGTGAATCTGGGGCCGCAATGCGCCCTCCTCCGGATTCATAGAGGCGATCAGGATCAAGCGAGCGCGATAGGTCGCTATTAGCGGCCCCCGCCGCACGGTATACCGGCCCAGCGCCGCCGCGTCCAGGATCGCATTCACGATCTCCGGGTCCAGGAGGTTAACCTCATCCACATAGAGCACATTCTGATCCGCCTGGGCCAGAAGCCCGTGCCGGATCCTCACTTTGCCTTCCATCGCCGCCTGCTCGTCGATCCCTCCGATCACATCCTCCAGGCGTGCGTTCAGGGGAAGCTCGATCAGACGCATGCGATCCGGAGCGGTGATGGGTTCCCCCTGGCCCAGTTTGCGGGCGCAATCCTTACAAACCGCATGGAAGCCCAGGGTGTAGGCCGCCTCCGGCTCGCAACCATAGGGGCAGAGCGAACGCTCAACCGGTGGAAGCAGATCCAGCAATCCCCGAACCGCAGTGGTTTTTCCGGTCCCCCGAGCGCCCATCAACAGCACGCCCCCGATGGCGGGGTTGATCAGGGCCAGCACCAGGGCGAGCTTCATCTCGGTCTGGCCCACAATGGCTAAGAAAGGAAAACGAACGGCTTCCTCCGCGGGCCGGTCGATCGGAGGGCGCGCGCGGAGAACCCGGGCTGCAGGGCTCTGTTCCTCCAGCAACCGGAGCAGCATCGAGGTCCGCCGGGGCGTCTCCGGCGGGGCCTCCGCGCTCAACGACGCGCGCTCAGGATCCTCTCCCATAGGTCCCGATCCTGCAACCGGAAAGGGCGATACAGGATGACCCGATCCAGCAGGCCTTCATAAACGGCCTGCAGGCGCTCCCAGACGGCTTCGGGCGGAGCCATGATAGCAAAAGCCTCCAGGATATCCTCCGAAATCCAAGAGGGCATCTCTTCCCAGCGACCCCGCGCCGCGAGGGCGGAAAGCTCCTCCCCGATCGCCTCCCACCCGTGCAGCGACCACACCCGACGGTAAGAGGGCGTGGAACCGTAGAAGGCGACCTGGGCGCGGACGAATTCCCGCATCTCCCGTATCTCCGCCTCATTCCGGCCGGTGATCACCAACACGCTGCCGACGATCGTGAGATCCTTCCGGCTCCGACCCGCCTTCCGCGCCCCCGCTTCGATGGCCGGCAGCAGAACTTCCCGCAGGTAGCGCGGGGTGTGGAAGGGATGAACGAAGAACCCATCACCAACCTCCCCGGCCAGACGGGCCAGCGGCGGGTTCACCCCGGCCAGCACCACGGGGATCCGGGGGTCCGGGATCGGCCCGGGGTCGAAAAAGGGCGACATCAGGGTCAGCTTAAAGAACCGCCCCCGGTAGTTCAGACGGTTCCCCAGCTGCCAGCACGCCCAGACCGCGCGGATCGCCTCGACGGTCTCCCGAAGTTTCGGAACAGGGGGATCCCATGGCATGCCGAAGCGGCGTTCGATATGCGCTTTCACCTGAGTGCCCAGGCCGAGGATCACCCGGCCGGGGGCGGCCGCCGCCAGATCCCACACGGTGTAGGCGATGACGGTGGGGCTGCGGGCGAAGGCGATGGCCACGCCCGTCCCCAGGGTGATCTGATGGGTGTGCTCTGCTGCCAGGGCGAGGGGAAGAAACGGATCATGGCGGGTCTCATGGGTCCAGATCCCATCGAATCCCAGCGCCTCAGCCTCCCGGGCCAGCGCGGGGACCTCCAGAAGCCGGTCGAAATGGAGATGGGCATCGAGACGCATGGTGGAGCTCCGCACAAGGCCTTACGTTCCCCAATTTTATAATGAGGGGACGGGGCTTTGCCCACGGACATTCCGGCTCTGGAAGCCCCTCCGGGGATCGGGAGGATGGCTTTGCTCAAGCTCAGGGAAACCACCCATCGCCTTTTCACCCGTCCGCCCTGGTCTCCCGATCGAATGGGGGGGTGATCCCGGCCGGATCCGCCAGGGGATTTTCGGGGGCGGCAAGGGATGCGCGCCTATCTTCCCGGGTATCTGGTGATCGGTTATACAGGGGCGGCGTGGGCCGCTGCCCTGGGGGTGATCCTCCTGCGCTGGGGCCAGGTCTCCACCTCCCGGCCGTTTCGAATCGCCGGGGTTCTGCTCCTCCTGGGAAGCGGGATCGGGTTCTTCGCCGGGGTGCCGGAGATCTGGACCCCCGGACCAGCGGGCACGGAGCTCAGCGCGATGGCCGGGCTCGCCATCCTGGGGGCGTGGGCCGTCTTCCGGGCCTGGCAGATGCTTGCCCCGTTCCTTCCCGGCGGAAAGAGAACCCGCTGGACAGGGGCGCCTCCCCTCTTCCCTTCATCCCGGGAAATCGACTCGAGTGGGGCAGGCGTCATCCTCCCCCCGCCAAAGACACGGGATCCGGGGAGGCAGGCAGGAGCTCGCTGGATCCAATGGGGCATGGGGATCGCCGCGATCCTCGCCATCTGGCGCTGGGATGTCCCCTTGTTTTTCGCGATGAACCGGTATGCCGGGCGGACGCCCGGGATAGACCTGCTGGCGCGTTTGCTGATCAACGACTATGCTGTGCCCACCGCGCTGGCGATGCTGGCCTGGGCGATGTGGCTGACGGGAGATCCGAAGCGCCAGGCGGCCGTCCTGCGGGCCATCCTGACGGTTCCCCTCAGCGGTCTGATCATGGAGGCGATGAACGCCCTTTATTTCCGCCCCCGTCCCTTCACCGACCACGAGGTGAACCTGTTGTTTTATCACCCCTCGGATTCCTCTTTCCCGAGCAACGCCGCCACGGTTGCCTGGGCGATCGCCGTGTCCCTGGGGACCGGCGATCCGAAAGTGGGGCGGGTGGGGATGCTGCTGGCGGCGGGGATCAGCTGGGCCCGGGTTTACGGCGGGGTGCATTACCCGCTGGATGTGCTGATCGGGGCGCTGCTGGGCGCTGCGCTGAGCCTGGGGGTTACCCGCGGATTGCAGGAATGGAGCATCCGCATCGCGCGCCAGATCGGCCGACATCTGTCGCTCCCTGAACGCCCAGGGGGTTCGCCGTAACGCCAGGGATCGCTTCGTTCCCGAAATGGCGCGCCGGGTTTCCCCAACGGTCAGACCGACGAGGGCAGGAAAACCGTCACCCGTGTCCCCTTTCCAGGGGCGCTGGTGATGGAGAGCTGCCCTCCCAGCATCTCCACCCATTGACGGATGGAGGTCAAGCCGATGGTCTTGCGCCGCGGCGCGTTCGCCAGCGCCTCCTCCACATCAAAGCCCACGCCGTTGTCCTCCACTTCCAGGCGAACCCCCTGGGGCTGGAAGGCCAGGCGGACCGCGACCTGGGAGGCCTGGGCATGGAGGCGCACGTTCGTGAGGAGCTCCTGCACCATACGGAAGAGCGCGGCCTCCTGGTGAGCCGCCAGCCGGCGCTCCTCCCCGCTGATCTGCAGGCTGAGAGAGAACTTCACCTTGTCCTTCAAAGCCTCCACATAGCGCCGCACGGTGGGGACCAGACCCAGATCATCCAGGCTCATTGGGCGGATGTCAAACAGGAACTCCCGCATGCGCTGGAAGGTCTCGACGACGGCGCTTTTCAGGGCGGCGAGCTCCGCCTTCGCCCGCTCCGGGTCCCGCTGGAAGAGCCGCTCGCAGATCTCCGCCTGCAACACCAGATTGGTCAGCGCCTGGGCGGGCCCATCATGGAGCTGGCGGACCAGCCGCTGGCGTTCCTGCTCCTGGGCCTCAAAGAGACGGACGATTAGGCCGGATTCCACGTTGGGGCGGGAGGTCGCCCTATCTTCCTGAACCGTGGCCAGCAGAGAGAGGATGCGATCCAGGGTCTCCCGATAACGCTGAAGCTGAGCCTCCAGGCTCTGAAATTTCTCCAGCTGCCCTCGCATCAGCCATAGCCGCTTCTGAACATCCATGGCCGATTGATAGGCCTCGATGATCTCCGCTGGCGGGATGCTCTCCAGGCGGCTTTCCATCTGCTTGATCTGATTCGTCAGATGCAGGCTGCGCTGGGCCAGCCGCTCGACATCTGTGGAGGTCTGCCGGATCAATGCCTGCAGCTCCGCGAGCTGTCGCTGGACCGCCTCCTGCTCCTCGCGGCAGTAATTCGCCAGATCATGCAGAGGTGAGATCGTATCGGTCACGGCTTTTCCTCCGGGAAGATAGGCTCTTCCGGCAGGCGCACCCATCCACGGCGGATCGCCAGGATCGCCGCCTGGGTCCGATCGCTCAAATCCAGTTTGCGCAGGATTGCGGTCATGTGATTCTTAACGGTCTGCTGACTGATCCCCAATCGCTCCGCAATCGCCTTGTTGCTGTATCCCAGGGCGACATACTGGAGGATCTCCCTCTCCCGCGGGGAAAGCGCGTGATCCTCCGAGGCCTCGGCTACGCCCACGATCTGCTGGGCCTCAGCAGCGCTCACCACCCGCCATCCCAGGATACAGCGCCCGGATAGCACATGGCGGATGTTCTGGAGAAGCCGATCCGGAGGTGTATCTTTGGAGCAGTACCCGCTGGCGCCGATGCGGATGGCATGGCGCATCTGCTCCTCGCTGTCATAAGCGGTCAGAACGAGGATGGCACCCTCAAACCCATGGGACCGGGCCTGCCGGATCACATCCAGACCATTGAGGCCCGGCAGATGGACGTCCATCAGCACCAGATGGGGGTTCAATCTCCGGATCATATCCAGGGCAGTCTGCCCGTCCGAGGCCTCGCCGATCACCTGAAGGCCAGGCTCCAGCATCAGCGTATCCCGCACACCCTTGCGAAATAGCGGATGGTCATCCACAATCAGCACCCGAACCGTCATCGCCGCACCTCCTGATCGCTCCACCTCCCGCAGCCCGCCAGGACTCCGTCTCCTATTCCCGATCACCCTGCGCGTTCTCATTCGGGGCTGGCGCGACTGGCCTTCGATCGGGAAGGCCGGGATCGGCCTTCTCTACGACTCCGAGGGCCGCGGGGAAAGGGAGAAAAAGATCCCTTAGAGATCAGGACAGCCATCCCCCGGGCCTTCGGGAGGAAGCCCACTGTCTTCATTTTTAAATAAAACCGCAGATTCGACAAACCGGGATTCCCAGGGCAAACTGGATCCATTCCGACGCGGAGCCTGAGCACGACTCAGAGGAGGAAACGAAATGGATGTCTGGGTTCGAGCCAGCGCTATGCTGCTGATCTTGTTGGGAGGACCCGCCTTGGCTCTGGGGGCGCAGGCCCGATGGAGGCGACCTGCGGCATGGCTAGGGGTCGGCGCCCTGACGTTCACAGGGGCACAAGCCCTGCGATGGCCCCTGCTGGCCGGGCTGACCGTGCTGTTTCAGCGCGGATGGCTCCCCCGGCCCTCCGACCCCCACATCCTGAATCTGGTGATCCTCAGCCTCTCGGCTGGCCTCTTTGAGGAGACCGCCCGCTGGCTGGGGATGCGCTGGGCGCACCGTCGCCAGACGCGCGCCGGGAAGAGCCTGGACGATACCGATATCCTGGTGCTGGGCCTGGCCCATGGCGGCACAGAGGCCTTCTGGGTAGGGTTGCTGGGATGGATCCAGCTGATCGTCATGCGGCTGATGCAGGAAGGCGTGCTTCCGATCCCCCCAGGGATGGAGGGCGCCGTCACCGCCTACTGGGCGACACCCGCCTGGCTTCCTTGGGTGGGCGCGCTGGAGCGGGGAATGGCCATCCTCATCCACATCGGCTTTGCTTTCCTGATCGCGTGGGGGATTCGCCGGCGACAGCCTATCGGGTGGGGAGCCGCCGTGCTCCTGCACACGCTGGTGGACGGAACCGTCGGCTATGTCAGGGCCCGCTGGGGGATGTGGGGGGCTGAAGGCATGGCCGCCCTCTGGGCGCTGGCCAGCGGGCTGATGATTTTACGGGCGAGGCGATCCTTCTCTGGCACGCCATCCCCCGTGCGATAATAACCGATGGTGCGAGGACATGGTCCGGCGATGAATTTCAGATACCGGTTGTCTGGATCACGGAGAGAGCAGATGGCCCTTCCTTCCCGCAGCCGATTGAGCGATGGCAAGGGGAAAATCACCGGAGCGCCAGGGGGCCTGCCACGCCCCCCTCGGGCCCTCAAACGTCTTTGGGAGTCGCCTGCATGCGCTTCGACACACCCTCTCCCCTGTATGAGGCCATAGGACTGGTCCCCGGATCGGTGATCGCTTTCGTTGGAGCGGGCGGAAAGACGACAGCCGCCTGGCGGCTGCTCCACGAGCTCGGGCAGCCTGGGGCTCCAGCGGTGTGGACCACGACGACCCACATCGTCGAGCCGATCCTTCCGGAGGGAACAGGGTTGCTGCTCACCGAGAACCCCATCCCCGGGATGCTCCGGCCCCTCCTCCAGCGGCTCCCCCGCTGGGTCCTCGGCGCCCGGCGGGCCGAGGCGCTGCCGGAGCCCCCGGACGGGCCTTACCCGGCCCATCCGTGGAAACTGAAGGGGCTGTCGCCGGAACAGCTGGACCGTCTGATCCCGAGGATGCCGGAGGCCTCGTGGCTGATCGAGGCCGATGGCGCGCGCCGCATGCTCCTGAAATGGCCTGCTGCCCATGAGCCCGCCCTGCCCGAGGAGATCGACGCGGTGGCCGCAGTGGCCAGCCTGGAAGCCCTGGGGCGCCCGATCGGCACCGTGACGCACCGAGCCGGGCAGGCGATCGCTCACCTGGGAGGTGAGCTGAACGATCCGGTCACTCCGGAATGGATCGCCGCTTTGATCCGCCATCCCCAGGGCGGGCAAAAAGGGATCCCGCCGGGGGCGCGCCGCCTCCTGCTGCTCACCCGGGAGCGAACCTGGGATCCTCAGGCTTTCGAAGCGGTGTGCGCGGCGCTGGACCCTTCCCCCTTCGAATGCATCGTGGCTCTGGTGGACGGCGAGCCGGTGGCCCGGGTGGGTTCCCTCCACACCCCGGTAGCGGGGATCGTGCTGGCCGCCGGCGAGGGGCGGCGGTTCGGCAGGCCCAAGGCGCTGGCCGACTGGCACGGCCGCCCCCTGGTGCGCCATGTGGTCGCGCTGGCCCAACGCGCCGGGCTGGATCCCGTGATCGTGGTGGTAGGAGCCCAAGCGACCTCGGTGCGGAAGGCGCTGATCGGCCTGCCGGTGCGCATCGTGGAGAACCCCGCGTGGCCGGAGGGGATGAGCCGTTCCATCCAGGCCGGCCTGCAGGCCCTTCCCCCGGAGGTGGAAGCGTTTGTGCTCCTTCAGGTGGACCAGCCCATGGTGCGCCCGCGCTGGCTACGCCAGCTGATCGAGGTCCACCGGGCAACCGCCCGGCCGCTGGTCGTCGGCACGGTGGGCGGAGATCCGCGTCCGCCGGCGCTGTTCGCCCGACCGCTGTTCCCCGCGCTGCGGGAGCTCCGGGGGGATCAGGGCGGGCGCCCGCTGATCCAGGCGTTCCCCGAAGCTGTCGCGCGGATCCCGGTGCCCGATCCCACGTGGGTGATGGATTTCGACACCCCGGAGGCCTATCAGCGGCTATCCAGGCTCTGAGCGCGCGCAGCCCATCGCCTGCACCTGAAAAGCTGTCTCATTTCTCTCATGGGGGCGATCCATCATGGAAGAACTTCGTCGCCTTCGCCATCTGATCATCGATATGGACGGCGTCCTGTGGCGGGGGAAGCGGCCGATGGAAGGCCTCACGGACTTCTTCGCTTTCCTGCGACGCCATGAGATCCGCTTCGTCCTGGCCACGAACAACGCCAGCCGCTCCCGGATGGATTACGTGGAGCAGCTCGCCCGTTTCGGGGTGACCGTGCGCCCCGAGGAGGTGCTGCCCTCCTGCGACGCCACGGCCTTCTACCTTCAGCAGATCGCCCCTGCCGGTGCCCGGGTGCTGGTCGTGGGGGAACAGGCCCTCCGCGCCGCCCTGAGTGAGGCGGGCTTTCAGGTGGTCGATGAGGAGAATGTGGATTTCGTTGTGGTCGGCCTGGATTGGGGCCTGACGTATGCCAAGCTGGCCCGGGCCGCTCGGGCGATCTGGAACGGCGCCCGCTTCATCGGGACCAACCCGGATCCGGTGTGGCCGGGGGAAGACGGCCTGTATCCGGGCAATGGAGCGACCCTGGCCTTCCTGGAACGGGCCACCGGCGTCTCGCCGATCGTGGTCGGCAAGCCAGAGCCTCTCATGTTCCAGATCGCGATGCAGCGGATGGGCGCTGTTCCGGAAACCACCGCGGTGATCGGCGATCAGCTGCCCACGGATATCCTCGGGGGGAAGCGGGCCGGCCTCCGCACCATCCTGATGCTTTCCGGGGCGACTACCCCATCGATGCTGGCCGAAAGCCCGGTGCAGCCGGATATGGTCTTCGCCGATATCCGGGCGCTCACCGCGGCCTGGGAAGCAGCCCTCACCGCACCCGATCCGAAGGAATGCCCTCAACGCCTCAGGTGATCCCATCGATCAGTCCGGATACCGAGCGGTGTTACCCATCGTGGGATTACCCCTATGGCCTTTAGATACCAGGAGGTGGGTCTCCGTCATCTTCGCCATAGGCAACGGGAACAGGCGGAGTGAAGGACAGTATAAAAGGAGACGGCCCTCGGAGAAGGCGCGGATCAGAACCTCGTCATCCGTAGCTCCGCGCAGGATTTCCGCAACGTAGAGGATATCATGACCATCGCTACGCAAGGCGTCTATCCGCCCGGCATCCCAGCCCTCATCGGCCAGGAATCTCACGGGTGTTCTCCCTCGGCGAAGACAATCTCTTCCTAGGCCAGATCGTCCGCAGCGAAGGCAAGACATCGGAACATGCCCGCCGACCATGCGCCGACAGATCCTCTCGGGAACCTGGTGGTTTCGCCCGGTAGGGGGTGCGGAGTGGCTGCCGGGGCGGGTGCCTGGCAGCGTCCATCTGGATCTGCTCTCCATAGGTCGGATCCCGGATCCCTTCCTGAGCGATCACCTCTCCCGCGTCGCCTGGATCGCCGAGACGGATTGGGAATACCGGTGCGACTTCCAGCCCGACGACGCGCTCGCCCTCTGCGAGCGGGTGGAGCTGGTTTGCGCCGGCCTGGATACCCTGGCCGAGGTCTTCCTCAACGGGGAACGCCTGGGCGAGACCCGCAACATGTTCCGCTCGTATCGCTGGGAGATCCGGGCGCTTCTCCGGCCTGGCATGAACACGCTGATGATCCGCCTGCGCTCGCCCCTTGCCTTCGTCCGCACACAGCATCGCCGTCGCCCGCTCCCCGGCCTCGGACATCCCGGGGTCGCCCATCTGCGCAAGGCGCCCGCTCACTTCGGATGGGACTGGGGACCGGAGCTCCCCACCCTGGGGATCTGGCAGGCAGTCGCCCTGGAGGGTTTCTCCATCGCCCGCATCGAGGATCTGCACATCCGTCAGCGCCATGCCGACGGGCGCGTGACCCTCATGCTGCGAGCCCGCGTGGAGCGATGGCAGGATCTCCCCCTCTCGCTCCGGATTGCCCTGGTGGACCCGGAAGGCAACGTCTCCCGCTGGGAGTTCCCCTTGCGGGAAGAGAGCCTCACCATCGAAATCCCTATCGAGCGTCCCCTTCTATGGTGGCCCAGCGGGCTGGGAGCGCAGC
>NZ_DAOUCJ010000010.1 GCF_034432235.1 Thermoflexus sp.
GATGCTCCTGGAGGTCGAAGGGGAGCAGGTGCGGGTCTTGGCGGGCCTTGGGATGCGGGCGCGTCTCGTGCAGGTCCTGGGCCCGGTGCGGGCGTTGCGGGTGGCCCAGGCCGTGGCTCGGCACGGCGGGCCGGTGCTGGGCGTGGATTGGGGGAGGCGACGGCTGTTGCGCCAGAGCCTGGCCCTGGCCGGGCTGGCGCTGCTGCGGCGGATCCCCGGAGGGACCCATGCCCCTCGAACCGCCGGTTCGGCCCCTCCTCGTCTCGGTCCAGGGGAGGGGGAGCTCTGGGAGGGGTTCGTGCTCCTTCCGGAAGGCGCCCCGATTCCCCCCTTCGGGACCTGTGCCCCCGCCCCCATCCTGTGCCAGACCGATGGCCGCCCGGAGGTCGAGGCCTTGCGGGGGGAGACCCTCACGTTTACGGAACTGGCGCCGTTGCGTTCCCTCATCCGGTTCCCCTTGTATGGGCCCTCCCGGCTGCCGCCGGGGATCGTGTGGCGGGGCGCGGCCGTCACCCGCTTTGCGCGTTCGGGGGAGGTGTTTTCGGTATCGTTGAACTTTGGGGACGGGGAGGGGGTGCCGCGGATCCGGCTGATCGCCCAGCCAGTGTATCCGTCCCCGTATCCGGTGTGGCCGGTGTATGCGTCGGAGCGGCCGGAGGAGCCCATCTGGCCTGAGAAGGTGTTCTTCACGCCCCGGCCGGGGCTGCTGCTCCCCAGCGCGCGGGGGCATCTGGCGCTCTGGCAGGAGGCAGGCGTGCTTTACACCCTGATCGCTGAGCACGATCCCCGCCGGGAAGCCACCATCGCCCTCATCGCATCGCTGCAACCCATCCACCCGTGAAAGCTGAGGAATTTAAGCCATCGGGAGCCCATACTCAAAGGCCACTGCGATCCCTGATAGAAGATCTGGCAAATTTGACTGTCAGAAAAATAAATTTCAAAGGAGGAAATCATGGCACTCGCGTTTATTTATGCTCCATTTTCTGGACGAATTACTAACTTGGACAATGGAGTTTGTGCTCCTCATTTCGCTTGTTCAGGAGAATCCGGGTTGGTAGATATAGGCACATGTGGATCGTTGACTGATTTGTATCTTTATGTCAGCTATCCAGCTGTTGTAAAAGTTTACATTTATACACGAACTCTTTGTTGCTGTAAAGCGCCAGGTGGGTATGGATTGACCCGAATTGTAGATTTATATGCTACCAATAATCGCTATTTGGGATCGATCTTGTTTGGTCACATTGATACCGGGAATGGGGTAAGGGATGGCTGGCATTCTATTTCAGGCTCCTCATTTGGTCCTTTAGGAAAGGTGCCAGGAGGATCATGCTGCCCACCTTGCGGTTGTAGCCTCTGTTGCTATACAGGACCACATACTCACATGGGTTGTTATGGAGGAGTTCGGATGTCATTATACTGTGGACAATGGGTTACTGGTGGATCAACGGCAATATATCGGTTCGAATTTTATTAATTTTGCAGAGGGATGAGGGGGTTGAAATGAAACGCTCTGTATGGTTATTCTGGATGTTGTGCGGCTTCTGGTTGTGGGAGCTAGCCTGTTCAAGGATATCTCCCGGGGCCAGCTCGCCCATGCGGATGGCCTCTCCTACAGAGCCTACCGCCTTATGGAGGTTCACGCCTTCTCCTACCTGGCCCTCCCCCTACTGCCGCTGGCTGACGTGGATTCCTGACGAGCATGCCCCTATGCTAAATCTCGCCGCTTGGCGCTGGGCTCCGCTTTGGAAAGCCGGTAGGATGTGGCGCCATCTCCCGGATCTCCCCTTACCCCTTTTCCCTCAGGCCCGCTCGCCGGAGGGCCGATGGCTGCAGACCGTGGCCGTTTTCGCTTCGATCTCCAGTCCATCGGAGCTGTTCCGCTCCCACCCTGCCATGGGGATATGGGTGGACATGGAAGGGTCGAACCATCGGTGGATCGAAAAGCCGGAGGAATCCTGGATGCTTAGCCCAGCGACTTTCGCTTTCCCTCAGCCCGGGGATCGTCGCCTGCAGGCGTTGCGCTTCCTGGATCTGATCAACACGATTGCTCCCCCGGAACGGGCCCGTCCCCCCATAGCCGAAGGCCCAGAGCCCTCTCCTACACCACCCGGACCACTCACACTGGTAGAGGGACGGATCATCTGGATAGATCCAGTCATCCGGATGCCATCCGTGCTCACACCGCCGGTGCCCTTACAGGGGATCTACCCGCTTGGAGGATCCCTGGCTCTGGCCCTGGATACTCGCGGGAAACTGTGGCGGGGGGATCTGCGCTTTGCGCGCTGGGAGACAGTGGAACTTTCCCAGGAGACGCCAGAGGCAATGCGACAGGTGATCGGAGTGCGAGCAGGAGCTTATGCCCTGGTGCTGGAGACCGTGGATTTCGCCACTTATCGGGTGTGGCGGGTATCGGCCAGGCAGGGAGAACCCGCCGCGCTGCTCACTTCGTTCGAAGTAGCGGCGCGAGGGACAGGATCTCGAGTTCCCACCCAGCGACTGGATGAAACCGATCTATGGATTCTGGGTTGGCCGATGGAGCAACCTTTCCAGAGCGATGCCGTGCTGCTGGACGCAGCAGGGGGTCGGATTCTGGGGCCATGGGATCTGGGGATCCCGGAAGGGAACCCGCCATGGGTGCTGCGAATCATACCCTCCCCGGACGGATCATGGCTGTGGGTGGCTCAGGATCCCATCCCCTTGATGGAAAGCATCCAGGATCCGGGACGGTGGGGAGCACTGGTGGCGGTAACGGATTTGGGCCGGGGAGTGCGTCTGCAGGGGTTCACCCTGGGGGGCTGGTTGCCGACCATCTCCGCTGCCTGGCTCTGGGAGAACGCCACTGGAACGCTCTATTTGTTGCGGCTCTCTTCGCTGGAGCGCATCCCTTTGACGGGAGTGGTTCCACCAGTGGCGGAAGTGCCCGGTGGGGGAGTGGCCGTCAATCAAGCCGACCCAGCCCAGATCGTGCGCTGGGACGCTGAAGGGCGAATCCAGGAGCTCCTGGATCTGAAGCCGGAATATGCGGCGGTCATTGGGCTGTGGTCAGACGGAACGGTTGTGTTCGCCACTGCCATCCGCCGGGAATCCGATGGCTCATGCCGCTTCGGGCTAGTGGAGATCCCAGCCCCATAAATCCCGTGACAATCGATCTCGTTCGACGAGAAAGACCTGCGGATGCCGCATGAGCACTCCCGGAGGATCAATGGAAGAATTCGGATGCTGGAATAAGGAGGAGATCTTCGATGGGCCACCGGAGGAGCGACAGTCGCGACGCTGGGAGGAGCTGGAGGCCCAGATCCGGGCGCTGCGCTCGCCATAAGACCCTCTGGTCTCCACGGGGGAAGGTCGCGAGGCCAGGCTGGATCCTTTCGGGAGGTGCGGAATGCCATCATCTTCACGCCTGAAGGATTTCTCCTTGCGGAAGAGGCGATCATGGGGCGCGGCTGCTTCGGGTGCTGGGCCCGGTGCGGGCGTTGCGGGTGGCCCAGGCCGTCGCCCGGCACGGCGGGCCGGTGCTGGGGGTGGATTGGGGAAGGCGGCGGCTGTTGCGGCAGATGAGCGGAGCGCCCGGTGGATGGATCGTCCGGCGAGGATGGAGCGGATTCACTTCTCCGCTCTTTGAGCGCTCCTCATCCGGAGCTTCGCCCATCTCCGCTCCCACGCCGGCCCGGTCGACTCCAGCCGCTCAGGTCGTCCGATGGCTCGGGCCCGGCTATGGGATCCGCCTGTCCGCCGATGGCCGCCGGGGAGTGGGGACGGGCCGGGGAGAGTCCCTTTTCCTCTGGGACGCCGGGCGCGAGGTCTTCGAGCCCCTGCGCGTGGGCTCGGAGGGGCAGCCGGCCGCCGGCATCGGACCGGCCCTCTCCGCCGACGGCCGCTTCATCGCCTTCTTCGCCCGCCAGCCCCGCCCCACCCCTCCTGGGAACCCCGATGGCTACCCTCTGGCCCTCTACGATCTCCCCACAGGGCAGCTGGAATGGCTCCCCGCTGGCGTTTCCCGGATGGGCATCGCCGGCCATGCCGGCCCCGCCCTCTCCGCCGATGGACGCTGGATCGCCTGGGCCAACGACAGCCTCTGCCCTCCCGGCCCGGGGGTCTACCTCTACGACCGCCTCGCCCAGCGTCTCTATCGAGTCCATCCCCATAGCGAGCCCCCTTCCACCCTCCATGGCAGCGCTCTGGTGGCCCTCTCCGCCGACGGCCGCTTCCTGGCCTTCGTCACCGATGATGACGGCGTGGTCGGAGAGGATCGTAATGGACAGTTCGATGTCTTCCTGTATGATCGGGAAACCGGCCGGACGCTCTGGGTCAGCCGGCCGGGCCGCCCGGAGGATCCCCCCCAGCCCAGCGGCGCGCAGCTCGTCCCGGGCACCGATGGCACCTGGGAAGGTGGCATCGCCCTCTCCGCTGACGGCCGCTTCCTGGCCTTCGCTTCCGCCGCCCGGCTGGTGGATCGCCCCCTGACGCCCTGTGCGCCCTGGCCTGGAGCCGCGCCTCTGCCCTTCTGCCGCCACATCTACCTGTATGACCGGGAAGCCGGGACCATTATCCTGGTGGACCAGAACGCAGCCGGCGAGCCAGGGGATGGGGCCGCCGAGGGGCCAACGCTCTCCGGCGATGGCCGCTGGATCGCCTTCGCCACCCGGGCCCGCAACCTGGGGCCGGTGGGACGGACGGAGTGCCCGGCCCGGCCGGTTTGGGGACGACCCTGTGACCTGTGGCTGGCCGTGGGGGATCGGGAAAGCCACCGCCTCGTGGTCCTGAGCCGGGGCGAGGCCGGGCCGCTCATGGGGCCCAGCTACCACCCGGCTCTCTCCGCCGATGGGCAGTGGCTGGCCTGGAGCTCAGAGGCCCTGGAGTGGCTTCCCACGCCGCCGCCGTTGCCAAAGGATCGGCCGGCCGAGTATCTTTACATCGCGGAACGGGAGGCGTTGCTTCGCCTCGCTAAGGAGCCATAAGGCCCAGCCCCTCAAAATGGAGAAACCCCCGGGACGAACGGGAGATCGCGGCGGATGCGCCAGGAACAAACCGGAACGATGCGCGGATGGGGATCTATTCCCTTCGGTCTTCTCCTGCTCGGGGCGCTGGCCTTCGGGGCGCCGGCGCCGGATACGGAACGGGCCACAGGGCCCGGGACCGCCCCGCCCACCCCTTCGCCGGCGCGGGTGCGCTTCGCGGTGATCGGCGACTACGGGCAGGCCGGGCCGCCCGCTGAGGCCGTCGCCCGGCTGGTTCAGAGCTGGAACCCCGATTTCGTCGTCACCACGGGGGATAACAACTACCCGCGCGGCGAGGCCCGGACCATCGATGGGAACATCGGACGCTATTATCACGGGTTCATCGCGCCCTATCGGGGCCGCTACGGCCCCGGCGCCGACCGCAACCGTTTCTTCCCAACCCTGGGGAACCACGACTGGGCGACCGCCGGCGCGCAGGCGTATTTCGATTACTTCGCCCTGCCCGGCAACGAGCGCTACTATGAGGTCCGCTGGGGCCCCGTCCATCTGTTCTTCCTGGACAGCGATCCCCATGAGCCCGATGGGATCACCGCGGACTCCCGCCAGGCGCAGTGGCTGCGGGCGCGGCTCCAGGCCTCGGATGCCCCATGGCGGCTGGTGATCCTCCACCATCCCCCCTACTCCTCCGGCCTCCACGGCTCCACCCCTGCGCTGCAATGGCCCTTCGCCGCCTGGGGGGCCACGGCCATCCTCGCCGGGCACGATCACGTCTACGAGCGCATCGAGCGGGATGGGATCCTTTACTTCGTCAACGGCCTGGGGGGCCATCCAGCCCGCTACCCCTTCCGGGCTCCCATCCCCGGCAGCCGGGTCCGCTATCGAGAGAACTACGGGGCGATGCGAGTGGAGGCGGACGCCTGTCGCATCGTGTTCCGGTTCATCGCGATCGACGGCCGCTGGATCGACACGGTCACCCGCCGGCATCCCGCATGCGAGGCCCGGCGGGACATGCGCGTTCCACCTTGACGGCGAGAACTGCATACGGTAAGATTAAAATCGAAAGACCGTGGCCCCGTCGTCTAGCCCGGTCTAGGACGCTGCCCTCTCAAGGCAGAGATCGCGGGTTCAAATCCCGCCGGGGCCACCTCTATCCGGGCGCGGCACAGGCCGCGCCCGATTTCTTTTTCGCCCGACCGGCCTCCAGCCGGACCTGCGCCTGAGCGGGGGCGCATGGGGTTTCTCCGATCGATCGACACCCTCGGAAATCGATTCCCGCGCATGGACTACATTCGCTGGCTGCGACAGCACATCGGATCGGAACCGATCTGGCTGGTCTACGCGACCGCTCTGATCGTGGACGAGGCCGGGCGCGTCCTCCTGCAGCAACGCGCGGACCTCCAGGCATGGGGCCTGCCCGGCGGGGTGATGGAGCCCGGCGAATCCCTCCTCCAGGCCCTCCACCGCGAGGTCGCGGAGGAAACCGGCCTGATCATCCAGGCCGGGAAACTGATCGGCCTGTATACATCCCCCGAGTTTATGGTCCGTTATCCCAACGGGGATCTCGTTCACTCGGTGACCGCCTGTTTCCTGACGCGCCCGATCGGGGGCACCCTGCGCCCCGATGGCCAGGAGTCCATGGCGTTGCGGTGGTTCCCCCTGAAAGCGCTCCCGCCGCTGCCACCGTGGTATGCGGCGATGATCGCGGATTACCGGCGGGGCGATCCCGCAGCGGCCTTCCGGACCGGCGCGCCCGGGCAGCCAGCCCGGAGCCCCGGAGCCACCATCCGGCATTTGCGGGAACGGATCGGCCCGGCCACCCTGGTGGTCCCGGCTACCAGCGCCGTGATCTTCAACGAGCGCGGGGAGATCCTCCTGCAGCGCCGCGAGGATAACGGGGAGTGGGGATTGCCCGGCGGGATCATGGAGATCGGCGAGCGCATCGATCAGACGCTCATCCGCGAGGTGGCGGAAGAGACGGGGCTGCAGGTCGAGCCGACCCGCCTGGTGGGCCTGTATACGGATCCGGCGTGGACCTTCACATATCCGAACGGCGATCGCTCCCAGCCGGTGGTCGCCTGCTTCGAAGCGCGCATCACGGGCGGCCGTCTCCAGGCGGACGGCGTCGAATCCCTGGAGGTGGGGTTCTTCCTGCCAAGCCGGCTCCCCGAGCCGCTGGATGTCCGCTGGCGGATTCGGATCGAGGACGCGATGGCCCATTATCCGCATGCGGTGGTCCGGTAGAAGCCAGTGCCAGCTTCTGAACCCAAAGCCTACGACGGAGGCCCGCGCCACCTATGATGGGCATGCCTGACAAGGCGCGAAGGCTCAACTGGCCTATCCTCATCGGGATGCTGCTGACGCTGAACCTGGCCTTGCTCTTGACGCCGCAGGCCATGGTCGATCTCTCCCCACCGCCCATGCCCACATCGACCGTGACCCCCATCCCCCCCACCCGGACGCCCCCGGGGACCCCGACGCCCACGGCCACGCCGGTGCCCTCGCCCACCCCCACGTGCGCGCCGGGGCGCTGGGAGGCCGGTTCGGTCCAGATGCCTGCCACCGGCGTGGAGATCCTCTATCAGGTGTATCTTCCTCCATGTGGGGATCCGGCCCGGCGCTATCCGGCGCTCTATCTGCTCCACGGTTATCCATATGATCAGACCCACTGGGATCAGCTGGGAATCCATAAGGCCATGGAAGCCGGGATCCGCGCCGGGCGCTGGCCGCCTTTCCTGATCGTGCTGCCGGGCTTCCCCGATGATCTGTATCTCTACACCAGCGGCGGGCCAGGATCGGTGGAGGCCGCGATGATGGAGGTCCTGATCCCCCATATCGAAGCCCGCTATCCCGTGGAGACGGCCCGCTGGGCCCGGGCAATCGGCGGGATCTCGCGGGGCGGTGTATGGGCCTTGGAGATCGCCCTGCGCCATCCAGAGGCTTTCGCCAGCGTCGGGGGTCATAGCCCGGCGCTGAGCGTGAATCAGGCTCCGCCCGCTTATGATCCCTTTCAGCTGACTCAGGAAGCAGATCTGCAGGGGCTGCGGATTTATCTGGACGCCGGCGATACTGACTGGGCGCTGGCAGGAACCCAGCAGCTGGCGGAGATCCTCAAAGCCCGGGGGATCCCGATACGCCTGGAGATCCACCCCGGAGGGCATGAGGATACCGCGTGGGCTCAGGCATTGGAAGCCTATCTGGATTTCTATACGGAGCCCTGGCGAGGGTTGGGGCGATAGACTGGCCCGATAGCGCTACGGGAAAACCTGTTGCGGAATCCCCTGGAGATGCGCGCGGTGTCGGAAGAGCTCCACGGATTTCTCCGCCGGATCATGCAGCCAGCGGCCGTGGTGGCGGGCCTGAGCCTGCTGGGGAAGCTCACCGGCTTCCTGGCGCAGGCGGTGATCGCCGCCCGCTTCGGCACCGGGCCGGATAAAAGCGCCTTCGATGTGGCGATGGTCATGCCGGACTTCCTGTTCCTGTTCACCGGCGGGACCCTGGCCGTGGTCCTCGTGCCGGTGCTGACCGTGTGGTCGGCGCGCAACCCGCAGGAGGGTGCCCGCCTCGCCACCACAGTGGCGCTTCTGACGGTGGGCGCGCTGACCCTGGCCGGGCTGCTGATCGCCTGGAGCGCTCCTTTCTGGGTGCGGGTGGTCTTTGGGCCGGGGCTTCCTCCATCCGTGCAGGATCGGGCGATCTGCTTGCTTCGAGTGCTCTGGGCAGGGACGGTTCTGTTCGGGCTCAGCGGGGTGCTCACGGCGGTGCTGCACTCGGCCCGGCGCTTTGTCTGGCCAGCCTTGGGCTCGGTGCTGGCAGATGGCGGCCCGATCCTTGGAGCGCTTTTCCTGGCCCGTCCCCTGGGCATCACGGGGCTCGCATGGGGGGTGGTCCTGGGCGCCTTCTTCCACACCATGACGCTGCTCCCCGGGTTGCGGGGCTGGCCGTGGACCTGGGCGATGGATCTCCGGCATGCGGGGTTGCGAACCGTGGGCGTGTTGCTGATCCCGCGGGCTCTGATCGTGGCGCTGGCCTATTTCCAGATCGCCTGGGGCTATCGCCTGATCGGCGGCCTGGAGCCCGGAGGGGTCGCGGCCCTCGCCTATAGCTGGCGCCTGATGCAGGTCCCCCAGACCCTGATCAGCACCAGCCTGGCCGTTGTGCTCCTTCCCACCCTCTCGGCCCATGCCGCCCGAGGGGACCGGGAGGCCCTGCGACGGGATCTGGGCTGGACCCTGGGGATCGCGGGGGCGCTCTCCGCGCTGGCCGGCGGCGCGTTATGGTTCGGAGGAGAGACGCTGGTGCGAGGGTTGCTGGCCCGAGGGGCCTTTGGGGAGGCGTCCGTGGAGGCCGTAGGGGCGGCCCTCCGGATGTTCGCGCCCGGACTGGTGACCTACACCCTTGCGGAGCTCACCGCGCGCGCCTTCTACGCCCGCCACGATTTCCTCCGGCCGCTGGCGGCGGCCGTCGCAGGCACCGCGGCGTATCTGGCCATGGCCCCGGCGCTGGTTCCTGCTCTGGGTGCCTCCGGCCCGGCCCTGGCCAACAGCATAGCCATCGGCCTGGAGGCGTTCCTCCTGTTGCTCTGGATGCGATGGCTCGATCGGACTCCTAACGTTTCATTCCTGATGGAACCGGGAGAGAGCCCCCCCACGGGCGAAGGGCGTTCACGTTGACGGGGCAGGCCGGGTCGCCAGGCTCTCCCGGCGGGCCAGCCGCTCCGCCCGGCGCTGGTCGGCCTCCTCCGCCTTGCGGCGCTCTTCCTCCGTCTCCAGGATCAGCGGGGGCACCGGCGCGGGTCGGCCATCCCGATCCAGCGCCACGTAAACGAAATAAGCCGTCGCCGTCACCCGTCGCTCCCCGGTCAGCAGATCCTCCGCCTCGGCCTGGATCTCCACCTCCATGGAGGTGCGCCATGCTCGGGTCATGCGCGCCCGCACGTGCAGCAGATCCCCCACGTGGACCGGGGCGCAGAACTGGATGGAATCCACCACCACGGTCACCGTGGGCCGGCGGGCGTGGCGAGACGATACAATCGCCCCTGCCTCATCCATTAGCTTCATGATCCATCCGCCGTGGACATTGCCCAGGATGTTGGCATGCTCCGGCTGCATGATCTGCGTCAGCACCACCTCGCTGTCCCGAACCCGCTTCCCTTCCATGGCGCAGGACCTCTTCGTAGGAAAGGATTTAAGGATGAAGAGCCCATCTTCCGCATGCGACCCCCATCATCCTCGCGGAGAGGGCTGTCGGCAACCAGGGGTTTACGAGGGGCCTCCGGGCACCAGGCGGACGAAGCGGCGGCGGCCCACCTGCAGCACCTTCGGCCGGTCGATGGCCACCACGGCCTCCACATCGGAGACTGTCTCCCCATCCAGCCGGACCCCACCCTGGCGGATCAGCCGGCGAGCTTCGCTGCGGCTGGCGGCCAGCCCGGCGGCCACCAGCACATCCACGAGCGCCTGCGGGCCGGACAGAGAGAACGCGGGCATCTCCTCGGGGAAAGCCCGCTCCTGGAACACCGTGCGGAAATGGGACTCCGCCCGCTCCGCCGCCTCTTCCCCGAAGAAGATCGAAACGATCTCGCGGGCCAGCTCCATCTTCACATCCCGTGGGTGCAGGCTCCCCGATCGCAAACCCTCCTCAATGGCCGCGATCCGCGGGGGCGGGTAGCGGGTGACGAGCTTGAAGTAAATCGGCATCGCCTCATCGGGGATGCTCATGACCTTCCCGAACATGTCTTCCGGCGTTGTGTTGAGCGGGATGTGATTGCCCAGGGACTTGGACATCTTGCGGACGCCGTCCGTGCCCGGCAGCAACGGGAGCAGGATCGCCACCTGGGGCCGCTGACCGAAGGCTTCCTGCAGCTTCCGGCCAGCGACCACGATGTTGAACAGCTGATCCGTCCCCCCGATCTGCACGTCCGCCTGCAGGGCCACAGCATCGTAGCCCTGCATCAGCGGGTAAAAGGTCTCGTGCAGGAAAATGGGATCGCCGCTCTTCAGGCGTTCCGCGAAGGACTCCCGGGCCAGGAATTGCTGCACCGTGAAATGGGAGGCCAGACGGATCAGATCGGCAAACGTGAGTTTGGAAAGCCACTCGGCGTTATAGCGGATGATGGTCCTGTGGGGATCCAGCACCCGGAAAGCCTGCTCCGCATAGGTGCGCGCGTTGGCCTCTACCTCCTCCGGGGACATCAGCGCCCGTCCCCGCAACTGATCGGAGGGATCCCCGACCAGCGCGGTGAACGTGCCGATCACCAGGATGGTCTCGTGCCCCAGGTCCTGGAACTGACGCAGCTTCCGCAGAGGGACCGTATGCCCCAGGTGCAGATCGCTAGTCCGCGGGTCCACCCCCAGATAGACCCGCAGCGGGCGTCCCTCCTGGAGCCGCTCCCGCAACTCGGCCTCCATCGTCCGGCGCAGCGTCTCATCGCCGTATTCGGTGCCCTGCATCAGGAGAGCGACCTGTTCGTCGATCGCCATCGACATCCCACAACCTCCCCGTTCGGGTCGTTCCCTTCGGGACCCCATCTGGCCTTTCCCGCCGTAAGGAGGCTCGGAGAAGCGGGGTGGTCAGCCCGTCCGCCTCCCACCGTTCCCATCGCATGCCCACCGAGGCGCTCCTAACCCCAAAGTATGCCATCCGGAGCCTCCATCGCCAAGTTCAGCGGAGCGGGCGACAGGGCTTCCCTTCAAATGGCTATCATCTTTATGGAGGGAATCACTCATACATCAGGAGGCAAGGGATGAGCTCCGGTCTGCGTATCCATCCAGAAGAAGTCCGCCAGCAGATCCAGCGCCTGCGGGGATGGCGAGCGGAATGGGCCGAGCAATTGAGGACCGCCCAGCGGTTGGGCATCGCCCTGATCGAGACGATCCGCGCGGTTCCCGGGCGGGGATTTCAGGCGGAGCACACGGCCCAGGCAAGATACCTGGGCCGGGTCGAGGACCGGGCGGAGCTCCTGGCACGGACGCTGGAGCAGGCCCTGGCCCGTCTCGAAAACGCCTTCCAGGAGGCCGCCCGGCTTCTCCAGGAGCCGATCTCCTCCGCCGCGATGGGCGCCCTCCCGACGGCGGCGGTGGCCGCCTCATTTGAGGAAGCCTATGCCTTCATCCGCAAGTGGGAGGGCGGATATGTGCACGATCCCCATGATCGGGGCGGACCGACGAATATGGGCATCATCCAGGCCACCTATGACGAGTACCGTCGTCGCCACGGGCTGCCCCCGCAGGAGGTGGCCCGGATCACGCCGGCGGAAGTCGAGGCGATCTACCGGGAGTTCTGGGAGCAATCCGGGGCCGAAAGGCTCCCCCGGCCGCTGGGGCTGGTGCATATGGACACGGCCGTCAACATGGGGCCGGTGTGGGCCCGGGGGTTCTTGCAGGAAGTTCAGCAACGGAACCCGGGAACCCCTGAGGCGGCGGCGGAGGCGTATCTGGAGCTGCGCCTGAACCGCTATCTGGAGCTGGCCCGGGATCCCTCCCAGCGCCAGTTCCTGGCCGGATGGCTCAACCGCCTTCAGGATCTGAGCGGCCATGCCGTGAGCCCGGAATTCCAGCGTGCCTTCCAGGAAAGGATCCTCAACCGTCTCGCAGAGGATCCGGAGTTCACCCCCACCCGTGACTTCCTGGTCCGTTTATGGTCGCCACAGGGAGGTCAGAACCCATGAAAACATTGCGATGGCTTCTCATGGGCATGGTGATCCTGAGCGCTGCTTGCGCCCGGGCGACTTCGGGGAAGGATTCCCGGCCGGCCACCGAGGCCCCGGTGGATGTCGCGCCGGCGAGGCCAGCGGCTTCTTCTGGAACAACCGTCCTCACCTTTGAAGAAGCGATCCAGAGCGGCGATTGGGCCGCGGCCCAGGCGATCCTGGAATCCGAGGGCGAACCTTCGTTTCCCGCATCCGTTCTGAACCGGATCATGATCGAGGGCCTCCGCCTGGCCATGAGCGCGGAGGGCGCGGAGGCCCGGCGACATATCGAGGGCGCCCTCGCGCTGGTCCGCAAGGCCTGCCGGTGCCTGGACGATCGAGGCCGCCTGATCCCCGGGATGCCACCGAAAGGCTTCCGGGGGGAGCTCTATCTCACGCTTTATCACATGCGGGGCGCCACCTCCTATGATCCTTTGTATGACTGGGCCACCGAGCAGGTGGCGCAGCGCCACCGCCTGAACAGGGAGGAGATCTTCGATCGGAGCGGCACGAAGACGAATCCCGTGGGGGTGTGTCGGTTCGGGGATCGAATCTTCGTGGTTGCGGGCTTCTGGATTTTCGATCTGGAGGGATCCCTTCAACAGGAAGCTCCCGGCCTGGATTCGCTGAGCGAAGGGGAGCGGCTTCCCCGCCTGTATTATGTCTTCTGCGATGAGAAGGAACAGAAAATCCAGTGGGTCAACGTGTCGGGAGGCGGACGGGGGGTTTCGCTGGAGGCGAAGTGGGATGGAGAGGGGTTCCGCTGGGTGGAGACGGCTCGCATCAACCTGGCCGCCCAGACCTATGAAGAGGTCCGGAAGCAGATCGAGGCGGGACGGCTGGAGGAGGCCTTCGAGGCCTATTATGATAAAGGGTTCACGAATGAGGTCGACGCGGATCCGGAACTGGCCGCGCTGGCCCTCCGGCAGGGGATGACCGTGGCCCGCCAGCGGGCGGAGGCCGGAGATGTCGCCAGGGCGCGGCGCGCGCTTCACGCGGCCTTCTCGATCGCCGCCTTCCGTTACCGGCTGGATAGTGGGACCTTCCTGCCTGTAGACTGGGAGCAACGCCCCCGATCGCTGGAGAAATGGGCCCAGGAGGCGTTCGGCGCGGATCCCCAGGCCCCGAGCTATGCCCGGATCTATCGGGATGCCCTGACGGAATACGCCGCCCTGCTGGTTCAGGACCATCGCCCCCAGGAGGCCGAGCCGATCCTGCGGGCTCTGACCATCCTCGCCCCGAACCATGCGCCGGCGTATCTCTATCTGGGCGACGTCCTCTGGGATCAGGGGAAGCCGGAGGAAGCTCGTCGCTTCTATCAACGCTATCAGGAGCTCACACCGGGCGGGCCCTGGCCGGATCGGGTGCGGGAGCGCGCGCCGTAAATCCCCAATCCCCTCGGGGCCTGGATCGCGCAGGCCGGATCCCCCGTAGACGGGCCTCCAGGTTCCTCAGGAAGAGAACCTCTCCCCTCATGCGGAGGGCGGGTGGGCGCGCTGAAGACGCCCACCCGCACCAGCGCTAAGGTCCCCAGGCGACCCGCTGGCTCAGGGGATCTGGAAGCTGTTCGCCCAGGTCCAGGATCTTCCGGGGCGTTCCCCCGCCGGCTGGGATCAGATACACCCCCCAGCGCCCATCCGCATTGGAGAGATAAGCGATCCACGCCCCATCGGGAGACCATGCAGGGCCCATCTCCCAGCCCCCGCCGGTCGTGAGGGCCCGGAAGAACCCTCCGGTCGTAGCCACAATCAGATCCCAGCTCCCCTGGATATCGGTTGCGTAAACCAGGGTCGATCCATCCGGGGCCCAGGCGGCCTGAACATCGTTGGGATGCTGGCTCAGACGGATGGGCGCAGAGGCATTTGGAGGCAGCACCAGTAACCCGCACCCACTTCCCGCACAGCCGGTCCAGGCCAGCGTCCCATGGGGCCCCCACGCGGGGAACCGCCCGGAGGCCACGCGCTGGGAGGCCTGCGGATCCCGAAGGTCGATCACTCGAATCCCCCCGGCGCCGTCCATGAAAGCCAGCCGTTGTCCATCCGGCGACCACGTAGGCCAGGCGGCCCCTGGCCCGGCCACCTGTATGGTCTCTCCGCTCTCCAGATCCTTCACCCAGATCCCTGCCCCGGCGATCCGATAAGCCAGCCGTCGCCCGCCCGGCTGCCAGGCTGGCTGATCAGCCCCCAGGGCGACTCGCATCCCACGCCCGCCCGCATCCACGACATAAAGGGCATAGGTCCCGGCCTCCGCCTCATATACGGCGTAGGCCAGCCGCCCGACGGGGATCAACGGCGGGAGAGGCGTGCCGGCCCCCGCAAGAGCGCCGGGGATCGGCGTGGGGGTCGCCTGAAGGCAGAGGGTTCCCATCTCCTGGGCTTTCTTCTGAACCTCGGGATCCGCAAAAAGTCGGAGGGCAGCCTGATACTCGATTTCCGCCGGACAACCTTCCCCCTTTGTCCTCAGAAGATCTCCATAGGCGACATGGGCTTGGAAGAGGCGGCGCGCGGTATCCCGGTATCCCGGGTTCAGCGCATAAATTTCCTGGAAACGCCGGATCGCCTCCGGCCAGTTCACCCCCCAGTAATCCCGGGCCGCTACATAGAGGGTCGCCATCCGGTAAGCGGCAGACGCCTCCGGCGGCAACGGGCCCAGGCGCGCCGCCTGATCGAGATAGAACAACCCTTCCGCCAGACGCTCTTCTTGACCTTCCAGCAAACGCATCCCATAACGAAGAGCCGCATCCCGCAGCATGGAGACGACCTCGCGGGACCGGAAATCCGGATCACGGTTTCGGATCTGCATCAGTAACTCGACGGCACGAGGGAGATCATCCCGGGCATAAGCTTCCTGAGCGGCCTGAAAAACCTCTTCCAGCAGGACCGAGGAGGGAATCGCCGTGGGGGTTAGACGGGCTGCGATGCGCCGACGAGCCTCCGCAAGGGCCGCCTCCACCGTGGGGTCAGCCGGCCGAAGGCGGCGCGCGCCCTCCAGGAAGGCCAGCGCCCGCTCATCCTGGCCGGCTTCCAGCATGGCCATCGCCTGACGGACCGCGCTGTCCACCGTGGCCTGAGCCCGTCGCTCCCGCTCGGCCGTCCCGTGTTCCCAACCGACCCGCCAGCCCGCGAAGGCCATCCCCCCAATCATCCCGAAGGAGAGCAAGGCCATCACTATCCCTGTCCAGAGGCGTCCGAAACGTCGAGCTGGAACACCGCTCATCCTTCAACCTCCCGTTCGATCCTCCCCAGGCCATGGAGAACGAGCGCGAAGGCCAGGCCCAGGCAGCGCCCTGTGAGATCAGGCCTAAGCCGATCGCGAAAAGCCAACGAATCGCCTGGCATGAAGACCATCGCCAGGCCCATGTTAAACTCAATTTCGAAGAGCCGGAACATCGGGTTTCCATAGAGGGCCTCCGGGGTCGAGCGGGATGCTTTCGGCATCCGACCCGGCCCCGGTTCGGCCAGCAGGCGAGAGAGGAGACAATAGAGAGAACGCGAGCGAGGAGACAGCTATGCCTTCCCACAAGCTCTCGGAGTTGCTGAACGCGTTGCCATTGCCTTATCGACGCACCGGAGGCGACCCGGAGATCCTGGAGGTGGTGACCGACTCGCGCCAGGTTCGTCCCGGCGCCCTCTTCGTGGCCTATCGGGGGTTGCAGCATGACAAACACGCCTTCATCCCCGATGCCCTGGCCCGCGGGGCTTCCGCCGTGGTGGGGGAGCGACCCCGGGAGGAAGTCCCGATCCCCGAACCCATCCCGTATGTGGAAGTGCCCAGCGGCCGGGAGGCCCTGGCCTGGCTATGCGCCGCCTTCTGGGGCTTCCCCTCCCGCCGGTTGCTTCTGATCGGCGTGACCGGGACGGATGGCAAGACCACAACGGTGAATCTCATCCATTCGATCCTGACGGCCGCGGGGCGACGGGCCGGGATGATCAGCACGGTGAACGCCGTCATCGGGGATCGGGTCTACGACACCGGCCTCCACACCACCACCCCAGAGGCCCCGGACGTCCAGCGTTACCTGGCGGAGATGGTCGAGGCTGGCTTGACGCATGCGGTGCTGGAGACCACTTCGGAGGGCCTGGCTCAGCATCGGGTCACCGCATGCGATTTCGATATCGCGGTCCTGACCAACCTCACCCACGAGCATCTCTACTTCCATGGCACGTGGGAGAACTACCGGGCCGCCAAGGCCCGTCTCTTTGAAATGCTCAAAACCTCTCTGGACAAGGGCCTCCCCAAGACAGCCGTTCTCAACGCCGAGGACCCCTCGTATGATTACTTCCGGCGGATCCCGGCCGACCGCTATTTCAGCTACGCCCTGGAGCAACCGGCCGACCTCACGGTGGAGGATCTGCGTTTCGAGCCCGATCGCACCCGTTTCCGCCTTTGCACACCGGCCGGTGCGATCTCCGTGGAGACGATCCTCGTGGGCGCTTACAACGTCGCCAACATCCTGGCGGCCGCCGGGGTGGGGATCGCCCTGGGGCTTCCCTTAGAGGCCATCGCAGAAGGCGTGCAGCGCTTGCGCGGCATCCCCGGCCGGATGGAGCGGATCGATGAAGGGCAGGATTTCCTGGCCATCGTGGATTTCGCCCACACGCCGAACGCCCTGGAGCAGGCCCTGAAGACCGCCCGGCGGATGACCTCCGGGCGGGTGATCGTGGTCTTCGGCAGCGCCGGGCTGCGGGATGTGCAAAAGCGCGGGATGATGGGACGCGTGGCCGGACGGCTGGCTGACCGGATTGTGATCACCGCCGAGGATCCGCGGACGGAGGACCTGGAGACGATTCTGGAGACCATCGCGGAAGGGGTGCGGGCGGAGGGACGGGTGGAAGGGGTGGATTTCTGGCGCATCCCGGACCGCGCGGAGGCGATCCGGTTCGCCGTGGAGCTGGCCCGGACCGGCGATCTGGTGATCGCCTGCGGCAAGGGCCACGAGGCTTCCATGTGCTATGGGACCGTGGAATACCCCTGGGATGAGCGAGAGGTGATGCGAGCGGCCCTGCGGGAACGGCTGGGGAAAGGCCGCAACCTGATCGATCCGTGGTGTCATCTCCGTCGAGCCCAGGGATCCTCTATGCCTTTCTCTGAACGAGAAACCCCTTGAGCGTTGCCTGCAGCCGACAGGTCCCCTTTTCCTCTGCAGGTGAGAGGGGAAGACCATCGATCTCCTCATGCGGAGCTCCAGACACGGCATCGTAGAAGCGCGATCCCTTCCCCTCACCCTCAACTCCCCTCGAGCCCCCTCCCGGCCGGCAGACCCGCTCGGGAAACGAACGGCCCAACCTGCCCCTCGAGATTTGGTTGGCAAGATTCGTCTAATCCAGCTAATCTAAGGGGAGAGCCGGGTCGGGAATCCTTCGGGAGATCCTGAGCGTTAGATTATTAGAAAGCGCTTGCGCTCCTCTTCGAGATCACCGGCCTCTCTCCGCTACCTCGCAATCGGGGAAATCAGGAGATGGGGCGAATCCGGTTACGGATGGGGAAAGCTCCAGGAGCATAGAGAGATGAGCCTTCGTGCTCGCCTCGGTGTGGTGATCCTGCTGTTATGGCTGCCTGCCGTCGGCCTGACGATCGCCCGGGCAGAGGCCCGACGGGTCCGGGAGGTCGAGCGCGCCCTCCAGAGCCTAGAACAGACAGCGACCCATGGCCGTGAGATCCTCCGTCGTCAGGAGGCGGAGGTCTCCGCTTTCATGGCCCAAGTCGCCCAGCTCCCGGAGGTCCAGCAAGCCCTTCGGGATCCGGCGGCTTGCTCCCGGCGCCTGACGGAATTGCGGGCGTTCTTTCCCCGGTATGCGAATCTCGGGGTGGCGGATCGGGAGGGAAACATCCGCTGCAGCGCCGTCCCGCTCCCCGGCCCGGTGAACGTCGCCGATCGCCGATGGTTCCAGCGCGCACTGGAAACCGGGGCGCTCTCTGCCGGGGAGTATCAAATCGGCCCCATCACCGGGAAGCCGGTTCTGGTTTTCGCCGTTCCTCTTCGAGATCCACAAGGGGAGATCCATCAGGTCCTCTTCGCCAGCACCGAACTCCAGGGGTTCAGCGAGCTGCTTGCCTCGCGGCCGCTTCCCCCGGGCGCCTGGAGCGCTCTCCTGGATGCCCGGGGGATCGTGCTGGCCCGATGGCCCGAGGGGGAACCTTCCCCCGGAACGCCTTTCCCGGACCCCGTGGTGGTTTCCGCGATCCCATCCGGGCAGCCCAACCGCTGGATCCGAACCGGCCCGGATGGACAGCGCTGGGTCACGCTGATCGCTGGGATCCATCCGGGGGAGCTCGCCCTCACGGTGGAGGCCCCGACCCGCACGCTGTTCGCCGAGGCCGATCGGATGCTCCGGGAGGATGTGGGGGTTCTGGGGGGATTGCTCCTCCTCCTGCTGATCGGCGCGTATGCCGGAGCGGAGTGGGCCGTGCGACGGCCGATCCGCCAGCTGATGAACGTCGCCGCCCAGCTCGCCGCGGGGGATCGGCAAGCCCTCTCCCGGCTTTCGGGATTCAAGGAAGGGGAGTTCGGCGCCCTGGCGGAAGCATTCCGGAAGATGGCGCTCGCCCTCGAACGCCAGGCATCCCGCCAGCGGGCGCTGACGACGCTGCTGCTGCGGATGACCCGGGCCCACCCCCAGCTGGAACCGATGCTGCAGACCGGGCTGGACGTCCTGCTGGAGACCACAGGTGTTTCGCATGGATGGGTCGAGTTCCATCCTCGCCCCGAAGGATCTCCCCTGCGGGTTCAGCGGGGATGGCCGGTCCCCCCGTCCTTCGACCTGCGGGAAGCGCTGAAGGCCTCCGGCCTGCCGCTGGAACGCCCCTATCTGTTCCCTGCGGGGGCGGAGGTTCCCAGTCCCATGACGGGAGCCCTGGAGGTCGCGGGCCTCCGGGCCGCCGCCTATTTCCCGCTGATGCGGGAAGGGCGATGGGCGGGCGGCCTTCTCCTCGGGGCCGAGGAGCCGCGGATATGGACGGAGGAGGAGCGCTCCTTCCTGGAGACGGCCGCCCAGGCGATGGGGCTGGCCCTGGAGCGAGCGGCCCTGCATGACGCCGCGGCCCGCCAGGCCGAGGAGCTGGCCTTCCTCAACCGCCTGGCGCTCCAGGCCAACCGCGCCTCGGATCTGCATGAGATGCTCACCACCGCCACCCGGGAGCTGGTCACCGTCCTCCGGGCGGATCGCGGCGCCATCGCCCTGATCGCGGCCTCCGGCGATCACCTGGTGGTGGTGGCGGAATATAATCCGCTCGGCACGCCCTCCGGCTTAGGCGAACGCATCCCCATCGAGGGCAACCCCTCGATGGCCTGGATCCTCCAGGAGCAGCGATCCCTGGCGATCGACGACGTGGCCACCGATCCACGGATCGCCCCGGCGCGCCCCATGCTGGAGCGGATCGGGATCCGCTCGCTGCTTATCGCCCCTCTGTGGCTGGGAGACCGGGTCGTGGGCACCCTGGGCATCGATTATGTCCATAAATGCCACGTCTTCGCGCCGGAGGAGATCCGTCTGGTGGAGACAGCGGCCCATCAGTTAGCGGATGCCCTGAAGCGGTTCCGGATGATGCGCATCCTCCATGCTCAGGCGGATCGCCTGCATGTCCTTTACCAGACGGCCCAGGCGCTGGCCGAGCTTCAGGATCTCCCCACCCTGTTGAGCCACGCCCTGAATGAGATCCTGGCCCACCTTCCCGCCGACGGAGCCAGCGTTTACGTGGTGGACGAGACCGATCCGGAGCAGCTTCGATTGATGGTGGAGAAGGGGTTTTCCGCCGCGCCGATCATCCGGGTTTCCACCCAGGAGACGGAGGAGACCATCACCGCCCGGGTGGCGGCCCAGGGGGAGCCCCTCTGGGTGGAAGATTGCGCCCGCTATCCCTATCCGCCGGCCAGCCGCCACATCATCGAACGGGAAGGGATCCGAAGCCACGCGGCCCTGCCTCTGCAGCGAGGCGATGAGCGGCTGGGGGTGCTGCACGTGATCTGGCGGAAACAGCGGACGTTCGACCCGGAGACGCGGGATCTTCTGGAAAGCCTGGCGGATCTGCTGGCGACGGGGATCGCCAACGCCCGGCTGGTGGAGGCCCTGCGACGGACCGTGGCGCAGCGGGAGGCCCTGAACCGCGCCCTCGAGGAAGCGCTGACCGCCCGCGAGCAGATGATCCAGAACGTCTCCCATGAACTGCGCACGCCCCTGGCCGTGGCGATGGGCTACCTCGACCTCCTGCTGGACGATGCCTTCGGCCCGCTGACCCCAGATCAACGGGAGGCGCTTCGGGCCAGCCGGAACCGATTGGGGGAGCTCCATCGCTATGTGGAGCTGCTGCTCACGCTGCAGGTCACGCAGGAAGGGAAGCCCCTACATCAACCCCTGGACCTGCGGCAGCTGATCCGGACAGCGGCGCGGATCGTGCAATCGCGGCTGGATCCGGGGAAGCATCGCCTGGAGCTCCGCTTACCCTCCCGGGCCGTCTGGGCCGTGGGAGAGGAGGAAGGCCTGGCGCGCGCCATCGGGGAGCTTCTGGATAACGCCGTGAAATTCTCCCCAGATGGCGGGCGAATCGAGGTGGAACTCCAGATCGAGGGCGGAACGGCCCGAATCCTCGTCCGGGACGAGGGCGTGGGGATTCCCGCAGAAGCTCTGGAACGGGTCGGGGAGCCCTTCTATCAGGTGGATGGGGGAACGACCCGGCGGTTCGGGGGGATGGGGATCGGCCTGGCCGTGGCCCGGGCGGTGGCCGAGGCCCACGGCGGGCGCCTGTATCTGCGTCCGCGCTCCCCCCGGGGCACGGAGGCGGTCCTGGAGCTCCCGATGGGGGGCAAATGATCCGTGAAGGGCGCTCATGGAACGGCCTATCCCGCACATCCGGATTCATCCCTGCGGTCCGGAACGCGCAGGGCCCGGCGCAACTGTTCCACCCGCTCCCAGTAGGCGCGGGTCTGGCGGAAGGCGGGATCCCCGGCCCCCGGGTTCTCCACCACCTGCGGCCGCGTGTGGGGCGGGGCGCCCAGGATCAGGATCCGCTGCCCCATGAAGACGGCCTCCTCAATGTGATGGGTCACCAGGATGAGGGTGAGGGCTTCTTCCTCCTTCAGCCTCCAGGTCAACTCCTGCAGATCCTCCCGGGTTGGCGCGTCCAGCGAGGCGAACGGCTCATCCATTAACAACAGATCCGGCCTCAGCACCAGCGCCCGTGCGATGGCGGTCCGCTGACGCTGGCCGCCGGAGATCTGCCCGGGATACCGATCCTGCACCCCGGTTAATCCCAGGCGTTCCAGCCATGCGCTCACCGGCCCGGCGATATCCGTCACCGGCGCATCCGCCGGGGCGTGACGTCCATCGGGCCCGTAGAACCGACGGATGCGCAAACCCAGAGCCACGTTCTCCCACACCGTCGCCCAGGGGAGCAGGCCATAGTCCTGGAGGATCAGGCCGGTGCGGGGGCGCGGCCGTCGAAGCGGCTGCCCATCGATCCGGATCTCCCCACGCGAAGGCAGGCGCAGGCCGGCCAGCAGATACAGCAGTGTGGTCTTGCCGCAACCCGAAGGGCCGATGACGGCCCAGGCCTCCCCGCGGGCCACCGACCATGAGAAGTCCTGGAAAAGCCATAGCCCGCCATATCCGAACCAGATCCGGTCCACCTCAATCATCCCCCCATCCCTCCGTGCGCCGGTCCTCGCCATGCCCGCTCCGTTTCTCGGGGAAGGGCCTCCCCTTCCCCGGCGAACCGGCACGGGGCCATAGGGATCCGCGCCCATGGCCCAGGCCCTGCCGTTCGCCAGGAGCGCTTGTTCGGGATAACGGCCCGGCGGAAAACGCCCTCAGGGGATTCTGGCATAGCCGTCAGAGGCAGCGCAAAATTTCTGAAGAAGGATTCGCTCCATCCATCCCACCGTCGGAACGCTGGATGATGGGACAGAAGGCTGGGATCCAGGAAATGAATCTGGAGGAAAAGCTCCGCGCGCTGCCGGCGCGGCCGGGCGTTTATCTCTTCAAGAACGCCCACGGGGAGATCCTCTACGTGGGCAAGGCGATCTCCCTCCGCCAGCGGGTCCGCTCCTATTTCCAGAACAGCGCCGACCTCTCGCCTCGGACCCGGCGCATGGTCCAGGAGATCGCTGATCTGGATTTCATCGTGACCGACTCGGAGCTCGAGGCCCTGATCCTCGAAGCGAACCTCATCAAGAAGCACCGGCCGAAATACAACGTCCGATTGAAAGACGATAAGCGCTATCCCTATATCCGCATCTCCGTTCAGGATCCATACCCGAAGGTCACCATCACCCGGCGGATCCAGAACGACGGCGCCCGCTACTTCGGCCCATACACCTCGGCCACCGCGGTCTACCAAATGCTGGATGAGCTGCGGCGGATTTTCCCCTACCTGACCTGCGATCGGACCATCACCGGGCAGGACCGGCGGGCCTGCCTGTATTACGACTTGAAGCGATGCCTGGGTCCGTGCATCGGGGCGGTGAGCCAGGCGGAATACCGGGCGATGATCGATGGACTGATCCGCTTCCTGGAAGGCCATACCGAGGAAGTGGTCCGCGATCTGGAATCCCGGATGTGGGCAGCCGCGGAGGCCCTCCAGTTTGAGCGGGCCGCCCAGCTGCGGGACCGCCTGCGGGCGATCCAGCAGATTATGGAACGCCAGAAGGTGGTCTCCACGGTGGCCGCCGACCGGGATGTGATCGCCATCGCCCGGGCCGATGGCGAGGCGTGTGTGGAGGTCTTTTTCATCCGCCAGGGGCGGCTCATCGGGCGGGAGTACTTCGTCCTCGAGGGCCTGGAGGAAGCGGATTTACAGGAAGCTCTGGCCGGGTTCCTGAAACAGTTCTACCAGGCCGCCGCGGAGGTCCCTCCAGAGATCGTGCTGCCGGAACACATCGAGGAGGCCGCCATTATCGAGCAGTGGCTGCGCCAGCGGCGGGGCGACGCGGTGACCCTGATGGTGCCCCGGGAGGGAGAGGCCGCAGAGCTGGTGCGGCTGGCCACAGAGAACGCCGTGGAGACCCTGAATGCCCTGCGGGCGCGCTGGCTGGCGGACCGCCATCGCCAGGAGGCGGCCTTGCGGGAGCTGGCGGAGGCCCTGGGCCTCTCCGCCCCCCCGGCACGCATCGAGGGCTTCGACATCTCCAACACCCAGGGGACCGCGGTGGTGGGCAGCATGGTCGTCTTCGTCCACGGGGTCCCCCTCAAAACCCATTACCGCCGCTTCGTGGTGCGCACCGTGCAGGGACGGCCTGATGATTACGCCAGCATGCGGGAAGTCCTCACCCGCCGCTTCCGCCGCTGGCAGGAGGCGACTTCCCCCCAGCGGCTCCCGGGCCAGAAACCCGATGAAAGCTTCGCGGCGCTTCCGGATCTCCTGCTGGTAGACGGCGGGAAAGGCCAGCTGGGAGTCGCCCTGGAGGTCCTGGAGGACTTCGGGCTCCGGGAACGGGTCCCGGTGGCCGCCCTGGCCAAGGAGCGGGAGGAACTGTTCCTGCCCGGCCGCTCCGAGGGGTTGCTCCTGCAACGCCATGCGCCGGCCCTCTTCCTGATCCAGCGCATCCGGGACGAGGCCCATCGCTTCGCCCTGAGCCACCATCGGAGCCGCCGGGAGCGGCTCTCCCTGGCCTCCCTCCTGGAGGAGATCCCGGGCATCGGGCCGAAGCGCCGCCGGGCGCTGCTGGAGCGCTTCGGCTCCCTGGAGGCGATCCGTGAGGCTTCCGTGGAAGCCCTGATGGAGGCGGGGCTCCCGCGAGGCGTCGCCGAGCGATTGAAAGCGGCGCTGGGATAAGAGGCGTGATGGAATTCCCGGAAGCCCTGGCGGTTTACATTCATATCCCCTTCTGCCGCTGGCGCTGCAGCTACTGCGATTTCAACATCTACGCCGGCATGCAGCGCTGGTTTGCCCCTTACATCGAAGCCTTGGGGAAGGAAATCCGCCGCTTCGGCGAGCGGGCCGGGCGACCCCTCGCCCGCACGATTTACATCGGCGGGGGAACCCCTTCGTTGCTGCCCCTGCCGTTGCTGGCGCGCCTCTTCGAAGCCCTTCACGAAGCGTTCCGCATCCCCCCGGGGATCGAGATCACCATGGAGGCGAACCCCCGCGGCCTCTCCGTCGCTTACCTGGAAGGCGTGCGGCAGCTGGGGGTGAACCGGATCAGTTTCGGGGTGCAGAGCGCCCATCCCGGGGAGCTGCGCCTGCTGCGGCGCGATCACACGTTTGAGGAAGCCTGCGCCCACATCGCGATGGCCCGCGCCGCCGGGTTCGCCAACCTGAACGTGGATCTGATCTACGGCCTCCCGGGCCAGCCCCTCCATCGCTGGCAGGAAACCCTGGAGGCCGTCCTCGCGTTGCGCCCCGAGCACCTCTCCGCATACGCCCTGATCGTGGAGGAGCGCACGGCCCTCCATCGCTGGATCCGGGAAGGCCGGGTCCCGGCGCCGGATCCGGATCGAGCGGCGGAGATGTATGAATGGACGCGGGACCGTCTGGCGGAGGCCGGCTATCGCCATTACGAGATCTCCAACTGGGCCCGGCCGGGCCACGAGAGCCGCCACAACCTGGTTTACTGGCGCTATGAGCCCTACATCGGCTTCGGCGCCGGCGCCCACAGTTTCATCGACGGCCGTCGATGGATGAACGTCCTCCATCCGAAGATCTACATCCACCGGATCGAGGCGGAGGAGAGCCTCATTGCGGAGGAAGAGCCGCTGGATCCCCGCACCCAGATGGCTGAGATGATCATCCTGGGCCTCCGCCTGGTGGAGGAAGGGGTCGAGGACGCCCGCTTCCGCGCCCGCTTCGGCCATGGGATCGTGGAAGTCTATGGAGCGGTGATCGAGGGACTGGAGGAACTGGGGCTGGTTCAGTGGAATGGCGCCCGCCTGCGGCTGACCGGGCGAGGATTGTTGCTGGGGAATGAGGTGTTCTGGCGGTTTCTGTGATCCCGCAATATGGATAAGGGCATCCCACGGACCTCATGATCGCCGCAGATCGAGACCGCACGCATCCCATCCCCCGCTTGCCTTTCACGGGACCACCGCTCACCCCGCCGATATTCCGGGAACTCCTAAAGGTGGGCGGCGAATCCCTCCCTCAGACCGTGAACGGCATCGAAGCCTCCGGGTGGAATTCCACGAAGAAAAACCGGGGGCCGGCCAATCCGCCCGCCCCCGGCCGGAGGCCCGCATCCCCATCGCGGCACGATAGGCCGCGCCCCCATCCGTAGGTCTCGTTCCGGGAAGCAGTGTAGGGCAACTGCAAGCAGTTGCCCTACATACCCCTGAAAACGGATCTCGCTACCGCAAGGCACGCGTGTAGGTGCACGGCATGCCGTGCACCTACACCCCTCACCATCCCCTGA
>NZ_DAOUCJ010000011.1 GCF_034432235.1 Thermoflexus sp.
CCTGAAAGGTTGAGGGAATTAGTGTTAATTCGAGCTGATTGAATGCGGAAAAGTAGCAATATTACTGCAAAAACGAAGGCTATGTTTAAGAACCGTCGCCTCCCCCAATCCACGCCCCGCAGCGGCCCGCCGTGCCGGGCCACGGCCTGGGCGGCCCGCAACGCCCGCACCGGGCCCAGAAGCTGCACCAGGCGCCAGCGCATCGCCAGCCCCGCGAAGACCCGCACCCGCTCCCCCTCCATCTCGACGAGCATGGGCTCCCAGCGCCAGCCGGGACGGGCGCGGGTCAGCAGGGCCCGGACCCCGGGGTCCCGCAAACTTCGCACCCCCAGCCGCCCGCCGCTGAGCGTTTCCACCTCCTGGGCCAGGGCGGCGCACACCGCACACCCGCTGTCATATAACAGCCACCGGTTCGGCATGGGTCTTCCCTCCATCGGAATTACCCCTCCCCGACCCGCCGAGGTGGGGGCTTCGGGGAGAGGTCTCCACCCTCATGATCTCCGCCCATCGTGACAGGATCGTGACAAAATAAAGGGAAACTGTATTAAACAGGAAGCGGCAGGTCGATCCGGGCCCGGTGGGGGTTCCTGATGATCCCTCTGGCGTTCGATGCGGCGGGCGTTCCGATGGCGGCCCGACCGGCCTGGCGGATCCGCTTCACCTCCCGCCTCAGGTTCCTCCCCCGCCCTCAGCGCATCGCCCAGATCAGCCAGTGCCCTCGACGGCGGATCAAAAACAGATGCCCCTTGAGGGATTCCTGGGCGGCCACCCGGGGGTCAGCGCACGGACCTGGACAAACTTCGACCCACCACGTCCGTTTTATCACTTCATCCCCACATCCGTTCCGCAGCAGCTCCCCATAGGGCGCCTCTATCCCCGGTCGCGGCTTCATCAGGGTTTCCGGCGAAACATCCGCAGACCACGCCGGCTTTCCCGCTGGCGGGAGCAGGGGCCAGAAGGCCGGATCTGTGGCCTGCCGCTGGGCAATGGGATCTTCCGAGCGCAGCGCCTGGAGCAGGGCCAGGACCTCCTCCGGTCGGGGTGGAGGGCTCTCCTCGAGGCCTTCCCCATTGGGGCAGGCGGCGCTGTAGGTGAGCTGCACCGATGGCGCTGGGGGGGTAGGGGGCCGATACACCGTCCCATCGAACCCCGGGGGAGGCGCCCAGGGGGTAGGGGAGGGGGGAGGAAGGGGAAGTGTGGGGCGCAGTGCCCGGGTGGGGGAGGGCTGGGGGAGAGGGGTCTCCACCGCCGGGACCGTTGCCGAAGGGGTTACCGGGGCTGGTGGTGTGGTGCACGCAGCCAGCGCCAGCGCAAGTCCCCAGACCATCCTCCTGAGCGATGTGTCCAGGTATCGCATCCTCATCCCTCCTTCAGCATGGCAGAGTCACCCGGACTTCACAGGAGAAGCACCCCCGCTGAGCGGGGTCGTATCCAAACCAGGCGAAAGTCGGACGTGTGAGATCAATAATTGGGGTGGAATAGCGGAGACAATCCGGCCACCCACATCCAGCAGTGCAATATTGCACCTGATTCGGCCCGCAATCGACGATGGTAATCTGCCGAGCTGTTCCGGTACACAGATCTTTAACCATCACCGAATACCCACAGGCCAAATAGACCTGGTTTCGACAACCCCGAGAACAATCGCAGCAGTTCCACGCGCATGAGCCGCAGCGATCCATAGCAGGCCACGCCGCCTGAGCGGAGTTGGCTGGGTCACATGTCCGACAACGCCCCGCGCCGGCAGAACAATTGAACCATCGGGCATGGCCTTGATAGACATAGGTGCATGAACCCTGCGTCCGAATGATCCGCACAGCTTCCTGGGGATAGGAGCTCAAAGGTTCCTTCATGCCCGGTGGTATCCTTGCCACTCGCGTCGCATTCACAACATGAGGACCTAAGGATTCCCCGATGATATCGACGAAATCTCCTTCCCGGATATCGAGCTCAGCTTCTGGCGATGGATCCCCGCTGTGGAAATCTATCCGTTGGGGTAGGGATCGCCATGTAATCTCATATTCCTCCTCTTCTCCATGGCGCTGTCCCCCTCGAACCCTCCAATAGGAATTGCTCGTCTCCACCACAATTCCATGCACACGCGTCAGATTGGCCCAAAGTCGGAGTGCCCGTAGCGTTGAAGTTCCGGCCTCTCCCCACCCACGTGCCATGATTTCGTCTCCAATTTGGAGGGCATCCAGTTCTCGCTCCCCTCCTTTCCAGACTGTAGTGGAGGTGTCAACGATGATCTGCCACAACTTATCCGCATGGGCAAGGATCAGACGATCTGCCTGGCGCTCCACCAAGATTCCGGTCAGAACTTCCATGGTCCCTGCAGGGGCGTAGCGCTCAATGGGTGGCGAGGCGAACCTGCTGAATCCTCGCCAGACGATCCATACGCCGAGCGCTCCGGTCATCTGTTGCAGCAACCGCCGCCTCTCCCAATCCACGCCCAGCACCGGGCCTCCCATCCGAGCCACGGCCTGGGCCACCCGCAACGCCCGCACCGGGCCCAGGACCTGCACGAGACGCGCCCGCATCCCAAGGCCCGCCAAGACCCGCACCTGCTCCCCTTCGACCTCCAGGAGCATC
>NZ_DAOUCJ010000012.1 GCF_034432235.1 Thermoflexus sp.
ATCCAGGGCTGCGCGCAGAATGGCCTCCGGGATCGCCGAGGGATCCAGCGTGTCCAGAAGCTCAATGAGGCGAAGCAGCAACACCATCTCTATCCCTCCGTGAACCCGTGCAGGGTGGAGCGTGGCGGTGGCACCCCTATGGGGAAGGCCTGGACGAGGGGCCAGGGTTCATCCGGATGGGGCTCAATCCGGGAGATCCGGTGAGCCCTGTGACCGATAGCAACCCGAAGGGCACGGGCGATCCCCGCCCGAGGGGGACGATGGCAATCCCCCCCGGGGGGGGGGTATTTAATGAAAAAAGAGAGGTTAAAATTCGGGTCCCGTAGCGCGGGTTCCGCCCGGGTTTTTGAACAGGGATCAAGCCGCTGTGCATCTTCACCGTCTCCAGCGGAACATCGGCTCCCCATAGGGCAACTGCTTTGCAGTTGCCCTACGTTTACGTCGAGCGCCAGATCCATGCGATGCCCCGGGAGCTCGATCAGGTGGTGGCTTGGCTGACGCTGGAGACCATAGGGATTCGAATCGACCAGCTCACCCCGGGGCAGGAGCGCTACCTGGCCTCGTGGAAGGAGTAACGCTGTTGTGGTTAATTATATTCTAACCTGCGGGCCTGTCAAGGGGGCATGCTCGTTTCGGGGGAGATGGGCGGGCCTCTGGCATGCCCACCCACCGTTCGGATCTGGAGAGATCAGCTCCCTTCCCGGGATGGCGAGCGCGGCCGCCAAAGCCCGGGCGAAGACCCTTCTCGCTCTCAATTTTTCCGGTCCTTCGCTTCGGTCTCAGATTCCGGCTCAGGCCGGAGCTCCCCCGCCCCTCGCAGCACGCTCTTGTGGAGGTCCGGGGCGAGCCGGAATCCTCCTGCTATCAGCTCGTCGAGCATGGGCTTCACCTCAGGGATCACGCCGCGGCCTTTCGCTATAAGCAACACCCCGAGGAGGCCTGTCACCTTTACCCCTTGCCTTTGTGCTTCCCGTCGGGCTGCCCGGTCGTCGCTCAGCAGCACCGCCCCGCGCTCCACAGCCAGGGCGATCGCCTCCCGCTCCCCCCGTCCCAGCCGCTTCGGCAACCCCTCCACCCGCTTTCGATCCTGGACCCGGACGACACGGATCCAGTCGTTCAGGGCCTTCTCCAGCGCCTCGACCCCCGGCTTCCCTGGCACCTGCAGCTCCTAGGCCACTGCCTCCGGGATCCACACCTCCCTCTCGCCCACGGCCTCGCGCAGCAGCTCCAGGTGCCCGATCCGGGCAAGCAGGATCAGGGTGGATGCGTCCGCGACGATCATCCCTGAAGGGCCTCTCGAAGGATCTCCACGTCCTGCTGCAGCTCCTCCGGGGTCTGGCGGAGTGCGGGGAGGCCATGCTTGGCCAGGAGATCGAGCAGCTCCCAGCGATCCACCCCCAGGAGTTCGGCGGCCTTCCCTTGCGAGATCTCCCCCCGATGGAGGAGATCGAGCACCAGCGCCTCCCGGGCGGCGTGGGCAGCGGCCTCCTCCGACACAAATAGCTCTCGTAGTTCCTCCGGCAACTCCAGCTCAAAACGAACTTTCATTCCCATCGTTTTCTCCTCGCTTTATTTTCGGAGCTCAACTTCCGCTGGGCCCTGCGCTCCATGTCGTCCACCCCCCTTCGGGATCCAGGACTCGCATCCGGCGCTGCGGGCACCCACGGATCAGAAGCTCCTCTTCGGGGGGTTGAAAACGAACCGCCGCTGTCTTTCCCGTGATCGTCCCACGTCACTTGCGTGTCATGCGGCGGCCGGCAGCCGTATCCCCTCGTCCGGCCGCCGCATGGCCCGCTCGATCGCCCCCACGCTCCGTTCCTGCTCAGGGTATCCCGTTTCTATGTTTCAGGCAACCCCTTTTGCCCTTACGGAGGGGAAGGGATGGGCGCATCGCATGGTCAAGAAAGGGGGAGGTGGGCGGGCCTCTGGCATGCCCACCCACCGTTCGGATCTGGAGAGATCAGCCCTCTGGCGGTGCGGCCCGGCGAAAAGAAGGGAGCTTATTCGCGGGGGCGCCCGACTTCGTAATTCACGTTGCGGGCCTCGAAGAAGTTCACTTGTTCAGGGAGATCGATCTCGGCGGCCAGCCAGCGGAAGGGATTCGGTGTGTGGAACTGGGCACCCAGCCCCAGCTCCTCCAGACGCCGGTCGGCCACATAGCGCACATAGGCGTTGAGGGATCCCGCGTGGAGGCCCAGGATCGGCCGGGGAAGCAATGCCTGATTGTAGGCTTCCTCCAGCGCCACGGCCTTGAGGATCATCCGGCGCAGTTCCTCCCCCAGGGCCGGCGTTCGCACCTCGGGATACTCCTGGAGGAAGGCCCGGATCAGGTGCACGCCGAACGAAAGGTGAAGGCTCTCATCCTTGAGCACCCAGTCGATGATCGTGCCCAGGCCCCGCAGCAGGTTCCGGCGCCGGAAAGAGAGGGCGAAGGCGAAGCCGGAATAGAAGAAGATCCCTTCCAGAACCACGAAGAAGCCTGTCAGGTTCCGCAGGAAGCGCTGGCGTCCCTCCACCGTGCCCAGGTCCAGGCCTGGCTGCATGATCTCGAGCGTGAGCTGACGCTGGAAATCCGCTTTCGCCGCCACGGCCGGATGATCCTCCAGCATAGCGAACACCCGCTCCCGATCCAGGGGCAACGTCTTGATCACGTATTCGAAAGCCATGGTGTGGTTAGCTTCCTCCCAGGCCTGCCGGGCGAGATAGAGGCGGATCTCGGGGGCGGTGAGATAAGGATAAAGGGCCAGCACCAGGTTGCTGGTGACCATGGATTCCATGGGGTTGAAGAAGCCCAGCAGGATTTCCACCGCCTGGCGCTCCTCCTCGGTGAGGCGCTCATGCCAGTCCTGAACGTCATCGTGAAGGGGTGCCTCTTCAGGAAACCAAGTGTTGCGCTTGGCCTGCTGCACATGGGCATACGCCCACGGATACCGCAGGGGAAAAAGACGCAGCGGCTCCACCGGATCACCGCCGATCAGCCCGTGTGCGGATTGCATGGAAAGGCCTCCTGGAGAGATCGGGAGATGGCGAGGCCATCGCCTCTACTGGCAGGCCTCGCAGGAGCCATCCAGGGCGCAGGCGGCGTCGGCCTGCAGCTCCGCCTCCGCCGCCTCCACCCAGCGGGGCCGTTGCGCGGCCTTGTTCACCCGCACCGTCGCCGGCTCCGCCCGCATGCGGGGCATCACATAACAGTAATAGGTGGCCTTCACGCCCTTCCGCCAGGCCTCCAGGTAAACCTCTGCGATATCGGCCGGCGTTTCGGACGTGAAGTAGAGGCTGCGGCTGATGCCCATATCCACCCATTTCTGGGCCCGCGCCGTGATCTCCAGCAGGGCCTCCGGCCGGATCTGGAAGGCCGTGGGGAAGCGCCGTCGCACCGGCTCGGGGATCTCGGGGATAGCCTCTACATCGCCCTGGGTCTCCACCAGCCGTTCCCGAACGCGTTCCCACAGCCCCAGAGCTTTCAGGGTCCGGACCAGCGACGGGTTGAACTCCACGAAGCGGCCGGAGAGGGTGGTTCGAACGAAAAGGTTGCTGAAATAGGGATCCATGCTGGGGCTGGTGCCGGCGATCAGGGCGATGGTTGCGGTAGGGGCAATGGCCATCACCGCGCCGTTGCGGATCCCCTGGCGCACCACGTCCCGGAGAGCCCCCCAGTCCAGCCGGCCCCTGCGATCCACCTCGATCCTCCGCCCGCGCTCCCGCTCCAGGTCCCCCAGGGTATCGAAGGGCAGACGGCCTTTGGACCACTCGCTGCCGGGAAACCGCGGGAAGGGCCCGCGCTCCCGGGCCAGGGCGCAGCTGGCCCGGATGGCGTGAAAGGAGAGCTGCTCGACGATGCCGTCGGCCCATTCCGCGGCCTCCGGGTCATTGAAGGAGAGACCCTGACGGCTCAGGAGCTCTGCGAACCCCATGCAACCCAGGCCCACCGGACGGTTCAGGAGGTTGCTGCGGCGGGCGCGCTCCGAGGGGTACAGGTTCAGGTCGATCACGTTGTCCAGGGCCCGCATGGCGGTCTCGACGGTGCGGGCCAGCTCCGCCTCATCCAGGCTTCCGTCGTCTTTCAGATGACGGGCGAGGTTCACGCTGCCCAGGTTGCACACGGCGATCTCCTCCGGGCTGGTGGGCAGCGCCACCTCCGTGCACAGGTTCAGGGAATGGATGATCCCCGCGTGACGCAGCATGCTGCGCAGGTTGCTGCTATCTTTGAAGGTGATCCACGGATGTCCGGTTTCCAGAAGGGCGGCGAGGATCCGCAGATACAGTTCGCGGGCGCGCACTTTCCGCCATGCGCGGCGAGGGATCTCGCCCCGTTCTGCCTGCGCGATGTAATCCTCGTAGCGCCTCCGGAAGGCCTCTCCGTAGAGATCGACCAGATCCCCCGTATACAGCGGGTCGAACAGATACCAGTCCGCATCGGCCTCCACACGCTCCATGAAGACGTCGGGGATCCAGAGGGCGGTGTCCAGGGAAGGGGTGCGCCGGTAGGGATCCCCGGCGTTCCGTCGCAGATCCAGGAAAGACTCGATCTCCAGATGCCATGGCTCCAGATACGCCGCCATCGTTCCTCGCCGCCGTCCTCCCTGGTTGATCGCGTGGATCAAGGCGTCATAGAGGTGCAGGAAAGGGATGAGGCCGCCGCTGCGGCCGTTGATCCCTCGCACCGGCGCGCCGGCGGCCCGGATGCGGCTCACAGAAGCCCCGATGCCTCCTGCGTATTTGGCCAGCATCCCGAAGGTCGCCGCGGCGTCCAGGATGTGATCGAGGCTGTCCAGCACTTCGTAGAGATAGCAGGAGGCCAGCTGGTGGTGAGGGGTGCCGCTGTTGAACAGGGTGGGAGTGCTGGGAAGGAAGCGCAGGGTGCTCATCTGCTCATAAAAGCGCACCGCCCATCCCTCGCGGTCCGACTCCTGCAAGGCCAGCCCCATGGCCACCCGCATCCACATGAACTGGGGCGGCTCCAGGACCTGGCGGGTCTCCGGATCCCGGATCAGGTAGCGATCGAAGAGGGTAGCCAGCCCGATATACGGCAGCAGGGCATCCCGCTCCGGGACCAGGGCCTGAGCCAGCCGATCGAGATCGTAGGCGAGAAGATCTGGATGCAAGGCCCCGCGCCGCACCCCCTCCCGGATGTAAGCAGGGAAGGCGGATGCATAGTCCGGGCGGTCAGAGCCCAGGGCCTCCAGGAGGATGCGCCGGCGCATCAGCGCCGCAGCCGCCCGCTCGTAGAGCGGGTCCTCCCAGATCCGCGCCGTGATCAGCAGGAGCAGCGCTTCCAGGGCCTGGGACGGATCCAGCTGGTCCACCGCGCTTTCCTGGGCTTCCCGGAGAATCGGAGCGCGGAGCGCCTCCGGCAGGCCGGTCTCCTGCAGGTAACGATGAAGCGCTGTCCGCTCCCATGAGGCGGTCGACGTGATCATCGCGCCCTCCGTAGAGGAAAGGATGGCGCGGGAGAACCGCCGGCGTAAGGGGAAAGCCTCCCGGATGGAGGAGGCCATGCCCATCGCCCTCCCGCGAGGCGATGGCGGTTAAAGGGGAGGATGGGCCGGTCTTCGGGCTCCCGGATCGTCCTACTCGCCGCGCCTTCCCGGAGAGGAACCTCCAGTGGCGTGTCGTGCGGCCGTCAGGAGAAGGCCACACCGAAGCGGCTTTCGTCCCCGGTTACCGCTGCGGGGCAGCGCCGGCCTCTCACCGGACTTCCCGCCACCCATCTTGTGGTGAGCCGGCTTCAGGGCCCATTATATTCGGAGGCCTCCGGATGTCAAATCAGGGCGGGGTCTTTGTCCTTCGAGGGCGCGGGCGAGCGGCCTGACGCTCCCGACGGACCTCACGGATCGCTTCGAGGAGATCCTCGCGGCGGATGCGCAGCGCCGGATAGATGTCCGGCTTCAGTTCAGAGATGGGGATGCCCTGGGAGGACGCGAAGGCGGTCAGCGCACGGTAGGCGGCGCGGGCGCAGACGGCCGCGATCTCCGCGCCACTGAAACCGCGGGTCTTCGCCGCCAGCTCCTCCAGGGAAACCGCGGGATCGAGCGGCCGGCGGCGCAGATGGACCCGGAAGATCTCCATGCGGGCCTTCCGATCTGGAAGGGGGATCACGATCTTGCGGTCGAAGCGGCCGGGCCGCAGCAGGGCGGGATCGAGATCCTGGGGCCGGTTCGTGGCGCCCACCACGATCACCCCGGAGAGGGGGGCCAGGCCGTCCATCTCCGTGCAGAGCTGGGCGAAAGCCCGACGGGTCTCCTCATGCGCTCCTTCCCGGCGAGGGCAGAAGCCATCGATCTCATCGATGAACAGCAACACCGGTCGGCCCTGCGCCGCTTCCGCCCGGGCCTCCGCGAACACCCCGGCGATGCGACGGGCGCTTTCCCCATACCACATCGAGAAGACATCCGGCGGAGTGAGCACCAGGAAGACAGCCTCGCTCCGCCGGGCGAGGATGCGGGCCAGGGTGGTTTTGCCCGTCCCCGGGGGGCCGATCAGCAACACCCCCTTTGGGGGCTGCAGGCGGAGGTGCTGGAAGACCCCCGGATTGCGCAGGGGCTCGACGATCCAAGTCTGCAACTCCGCCCGCACCGTCTCCAGCCCCCCCAGATCCTCCCAGTCCACTTCTCCTACGTCCACGGCGGCGGAGGAGGTGGAAGAGCGCACCCGGGGGCGTTGCCCCACCGTGCGGGCCAGAAGGACCCGGATCTCCTCCATCAGGGACGCTGGCGTCTCGACAGTCAATTTCCCGCCCCACTCGTTCTCCCAATCCAGGCTGATCCAGGCTTCATCGATGTAAGCCTCAATGCGGGCCTTTAACGGGATCAAATGCCCGGAAGGATGCAGGGCGAAGATCGGGGCCGAGCCCCCAGGTCCCTCCATGCGGGTCATAACAGCCCGGCGGCGGAGGTGATGGAGCAGCCGGATCAGGCCGCGGATCGAAGGCTGGGGAACCTGGATGATCACCGGCTCCTGCAGGTGCGCCTGCAGGAACGCTTCCACCCGCGCCAGGTCGGTGGGAGCGCAGCGGATCTGGATGTTCAGGGCCTCGCCGAATCCCGGCTCCAGCTGGATCTGACAGGGGGCCCCGCCGATCTCCGCCTTCAGCACGGCCCGGATCGGATAAACGAACCCGTCGGGATCCTGGTGGAGCTGGGGCGCATCCTCCGGCTCCCCCCGGAAATTCCAGCGCCCTCCCACCAGGGTCACCGTTCCATATCGGAGGAGGTTCTCGTAGAAGGCGCGGGCCGCCCGGTGGAGTCCCTTCACCTGACGCACCAGGGCGACCTCTCGAACAGCGATCGGCCCTGGTGCGGAGCCCGGGGAGGATCCGGGTGGAGAAGGGGAAGCGGGAAGCAGCGGGTTGCGATCGCCCTCGTCCATTGCGGCGCTCCTTCTGTTCTACGGCTATGGATTTACTCCATGACCAGGAAGGGGTTGAGGCGGGTGTCGACATCGAAGACATCCATCCCTTCCCAGCGCTTGAGGGCCCGGGCCAGGGCGGCGGAGAAGGGCGAGGCCAGGAACTCGTAGAGGATCTTGGCTCCCGCGTGGGTCGGGATAAGCCTTAGCAAAACACCGGACGGGACAATTCCCCCAAAAGCCAGCGTGAGGAAGACCGCGCTGTCCAGGGCCTCTCCCACCACGGTGCTGACCCAGAACCGGGGCAGCATATAGCGGCCGCGGGTGCGCACTTTCATCTTCGCCAGGACCGCCGCGTTGGCGAATTCCCCCACCAGATATGCGGTGAAGGAGGCCAGCAGCAGCCGGGGAGCGAAGCCCAGGATCTCCTGGTAGGCGGCCTGGCCTTTCCAGAAGGGCGCGGGGGGCAGAAGCCCGCCGGCCGCCGCGGCCAGGACGGCGAGGAGGTTCCCGGCGAAGCCGGTCCAGATCATCC
>NZ_DAOUCJ010000013.1 GCF_034432235.1 Thermoflexus sp.
CGCCGGTTGTGGATGGCCTTCATCCTGCCCTTGATCTCTCTGGGAGGGCTGGGCCTGTCGCTGAATCTCGGAGCTCCGGCCGCTCTGGCTCAGGGTGGCCTCCTGAAGGCCCAGCCCCACAGCGTGGACATCACCCGTTTCCCCACGGTGACGGTCTTCTTTCAGCTGGTGGATCTCTCAAGGGGGCTGCCTACCGCCCAGCGGGTGGAGGTCCGATCCGTGCGGGAGGATGGCCAGGAGATCCCATCGGGCGAATGGAAGCTCGATCTGGAGGATCGGGGGGCAGATATTGTGATCCTCCTGGATGCCAGCCAGAGCATTCTCAGCCCCCAATCCCGAGGCTATACCGGGGAACCCCGTCTGAGCGAGGCTCGAGAGTTTGTGTCCAAGGTGGCCCAGGGTAAGTCCGCTTCGTCCCGGATGGTGCTGATCGCCCCGGTTGGCGATCGGATCGATTTCATCGGCCCCCGGCAATTAACGAACAATGGCGGGGATGTCTCGAACGCTCTGCAGCAGTTTTCGTTCCCTCCGCGCCCCAAGGGAAAGGAGGCCACGCCCCTCTTCGATCTGCTCAGCCGCGCTGTGGAGATCCTGACGCAGCGGCCGGACGCTACAGGACGCCCCGGAGTCGTGATCGTATTGTCGGACGGCATTGATTTCCTGAGCGATCAGCAGGTGGTCGATGTCACCGGGCGCGCTATGGATAACCGCATCGTGGTCCATGCCGTTCAGATCGGGCCGGCCCAGGGGAAGGGCAGCGAGCGGGCCATGGAGAACATGCGTCGCATCGCCGGGCAGACCGGCGGGCAGGTTCTGATTTTCGGCCAGAGCGATCCGGAGCCCTTTTATCAATCCCTCAAGGCGTGGGCACAGGTTCAGACTCTGCACTACCGCTCTCGGGTCCGTCAGAGCGGGACGCACCAGATCGATCTGCAAATGGTTTCCGGCGGGCAACCCCTGGGCGTTTCGGCCAGCTATGCGATCCATCTGAGCCCGCCTCAGGTCGAGCTGGATTGGGAGGGCCGTTCCGAGGGTCGGGGAGGGGAGAGTTCCCCCATCCTGGTGAGTGAGACGCCCTCCCTTCCGCTCACGATCCGCATCCGATGGGCGGATTCGTATGAGCACGGGAACGTGGCGATCCGTCAGATTCGGATCGGGGAGAGCGTGGCGGGTTTTGAGAAGACCGGCGGACAGGTGGAAGGGGGCGCGGTCATCGTGCAGGGCATCGTGGACCTGAGTCAGGCTCCCCAGGGCATCTATCCGATCCGGGTGGATGTGGAAGATGGCCTGGGGTTGTCCGGCACCGGAGAAGGCCCGCTGATCCGCCAGCGGATCGTGCCCCCATCGCCGGCCGGGCGAGGATTGCTCGACGTCCTGCCGTTGGCCTCATGCGTGGTCGCTCTAGTCGCCCTGATGGTGGCGGCCATCGCGATCACCCGGGTGCCTCGCCTCCGGGAGGCCGCCGTCTCCATGACTCAGCCCGTCGTCCAGCGGATCAAGGAGGTCACCGAGCCTTTCTTCCCATCCGGAGCGGCCCGGGGATCCGAGCCCGCCCGGGCCTGGCTGGTCGTGGTGGAAGGGGAGGCGGAGCGGCGCACCATCCCCATCCGCAGCACGCACGTTCGTCTGGGGAGGGATGAAACCCTGGCTAATATCACCTTCACCGATCGTTCGGTCTCCCGTTTGCACTGTCGCATTGAGGAGGTAGAGGAGGGAGTTTTCTACATCTACGATGAAGGCAGCACCAGTGGCACCTATGTGAACTACGAGCAGGTTCCCATTAATGGGACCCGTCTCCAGGATGGGGATCTGATCAACCTGGGCCGGGTGCAGCTGCACTTCCAGCTGCGCCTGAATCAGCAGGAGATCCGTCCGCCCGGGCCTGCCTCGAAGCCGGAGGAGAAGAAAACCCAGGACGAGGGCAAAACCCAGCCGTTGCGGGAGGTGGATGATCGAACCCAGGTTTTCCATGAGCCCGGCGCTGGATGAGCGGCCCGGCGGGCTTCCCAGGATGTGCATCCGGGCTTTCCGCGAATCCGACCACGGAGGTGAAGATGCAAAGCGGTTCTCTGCCGCGCATCGATCATTTCGAGATCGAGCGCCCCCTCCACGAGGGCGGGATGGGGATCCTATACCTGGCCCGCGATACCCGGCGGGGCGCGTGGGTGGTCCTCAAGGTTTCCCGACAGGTGAAGCCCCGTGCCGATCACGACCGGGAGCGCACAGCCGCCGAACAGGCTTTCTACGAAGAGGCGCTCCAGGCAGAGGTGGAGGTCCTGCGGGATCTCCACCATCCTCATATCGTGCGGTTGTATCCTCTGGAGGAAGGACCTCGAGCGATTTACAGCAAGAGAGCTCCGAATGGCTCCTGGTATTTCGCCATGGAGCGGCTGGGAGGGGGCAGCCTGGAGGAGCTGCTCAAACGGCATCCCCGCCTGCCCATCGAGGTGGCAGTGGAGATCGCCTACCAGGTGGCGATGGCCCTGGAGTATCTCCACGCCCGCGGGATCGCCCATCGGGATATCAAACCAAACAATATCCTGTTCCGACGGCCGGTTCAGGAGGGGATCGAGGCCGTGCTCGTGGATTTCGGCCTCGCCCAGCGCCAGCGGGCCCGAGGGCTGGAAGCGGGGACCTTGCTCTATATGGCTCCCGAGCAAATCGAGCAGGAAAGAGGGGGAACGGCTCGCCCGGATCCGCGGCCGGCGGATATTTATGCCCTGGGGGTGGTGCTGTATCGAATGGTGACCGGCCGCCTGCCTTTCGAGGGGCGGGATCGGGACCAGCTGACCAGCGCGATCCGCAAGAGCATGCCGACCCGCCCGTCGGTTCTCCGGAGGGAGATCCCGGCCCCGCTGGATGATCTGATCGCGGAGATGCTGGCCAAGGATCCCGATCGACGGCCGACAGCCTCCCTGGTGGCCCGCCGGCTGAACGAGGCGGTGCCATGGCACCGTCGTTTCATTGAGGAAGAGGGGGATCTCTCCCCGCGTCCCGCTTCACCCAGGCCAGCGACCTCACCATCCGGTTTCTCTCCCGTGTGGGGATTCATCACCCTGGCCCTGCTGGTTCTAACGGTGGTGGGCTGGGGCCTGTATCTCAGCAGTGGGCGGAGCATTCGCCTCTCCGAACCTACCGTCATGCCGACTCCCGCGGTGCGTGTAAGCCCCACCCCTCTGATTGTGACGGGGGGAGGGCAGGGGACGATGTCTACTCCAACGATCCAACGATCTCCATCCCATCGGGGCCCACTTCCACGCCGATTCCGAGCCCCACACGCTTGCCCACACCCACGCCGCTTCCTGTATCCACACCTTTGCCGACGCCATGAAGGCCCCAACCTCCCTTCGAGCCGAGCGGAGGGCATGCCAGCATAAGGGAAAGGAGGTTCAGGATGGCGGTTCGCATCCGTCCGAAGGACCCAGGGGCCAGGAAGCCCCATCGTCCCAGCCAGGTTCCTCCCGAGGCCCAGGCCCCCCGGATGTTTCAGGAAACCCATGCCGGGATGAGCGGGAAGAACAATGAGGACGCCGTGGAGACCGGAGTGGTTCCGGGCCCGAACGGGCGGCCGCGTTATGTGGCGATCGTGGCCGATGGCATCGGTGGCCACGCCTCCGGCGAGGTGGCCAGCCATATGGCCCTCCGCCATGTGATGGATTTCCTGAACCAGCATCCGATGGCTCCTCTGCCCCAGGCTCTGGTTCAGGCGGTGACCCGGGCCAACCAGGCGGTGTTTACGGAGAGCCAGAAGAAGGATCTCTGGAAGGGCATGGGCACCACTCTGACCATCGCGGTGGTGGAGGACGGCTGTCTGTATCTGGCTCACGTGGGCGACTCCCGGGCCTACCTCATCCGGGGGGAACGGATCGTGCAGCTCACAGTGGACCACACATGGGCTCAGGAAGCCATTGAGGCCGGCCGGCTGACCCCGGAGGAGGCTCGTACCCATCCCAATCGAAACGTCCTGAAACGCTATGTGGGCATCCAGCCGGAGGTGGAAGTGGATCTTCGGATCACGCCGCCGAACGGGGATGGTCCCCCAGATCCCCGCCATCAGCCCCTCGCCCTTCAGCCGGGCGATGTGGTCTTGCTGTGCACCGATGGGCTTCACGACCTGATCTCCGACGAGCGGATCCTGGAGATCGTCCGCACCCGTCCCGGAGATCAGGCGGTGAAGGCCTTGGTGGCGGCGGCCAATGCGGCGGGCGGCCCGGACAACATCTCGGTCGCTATGATCGAGCTGCCGGGGCGCAAAATCGCGCGTCCTCCCCTCCGGCTTTCTCTGCCTCCCCTGACGCTCCCAATGGCGGCGGGTGCCCTTGTCCTCGGTCTGGGTCTGATCCTGGCCTGGGCCTGGCTCTTCCGGGGAGGGTCAGGGGAGGAGGATGCTGGCGGATTTCGCCGTTCCCGCTCTGGAACGCCGATCGTCATCCAGGGCGGAGGGGCGACTTCCCATGCTCCGGTGATCGGTCCATCCGGGGAGCCGACCTCTACGCCCGTGCCCACTCCGACCCCATCGCCGACTCCAACCCCCCGGCCCTCGCCGACCTTCACCCGCACCCCCACGCCCACGTCGACCTTTACACCGACGCCTTCTCCGATGCCATCGGGTGGTGGCGGCGGTGGAGGCGGTGGGGGTGGCGGTGGCGGTGGAGGTGGAGGAAATCCCCCCCCTTCCATTGGACCATAGATTCCGGGCCTTCCGGTGAGGAAACTCTCGGAGGGGTGACGATGAAGCATGGGGCCTGGTGCCGCTCCGCTTTCGAGGTGGAGGGGATGCGAACGGTGGGCGAGGATGTTTGAAAGCATGACCCGAGCCCTTGGATCGACCTCAGGATTCCGCCCTGTGGGGAGGCAGATGATGAGCGAGTTCCGTCGCGTGGGACGTCTCGTGGCGCTTCTTCTCTTCGGGTTCGTTTTGCTGATCGGAGTGGTGGCCCTGGGATCCACGCCCGCCCATGGGACGACATCGGATCCAGCCTTCGGGGGGATCACGGCGACCGCGTCGCTGCCCATCTCGGACACGCTTCCCGGCGTCGGGATCAGCCGGGCGATCTGGTTCTCGGGGGCCGGAGTGCTGACCTTCACTGTGGATCTGACAGGCACGCCTCCGCTGACCCTCACGGCGGGCCCGGCCTTCGAGTGGACTAACCTCCGGGTCTTCACCAGCCCCGGCTCTCCCGTCGCCTTCGCCATCACCTACACCGCCCAGCTCACCGATCCCCTCTTTTACACGGCGGTCCTCACGGCGGAAAGCAGCGCGCCAGGCCTGAACCGGGTCGCCCTCAATGTCCTGCCGGATATGGTCCCCCCGACGGTGACGCTGGACTCCGCCCTTCCTTCGCTGATCACGACGGCGTATCCCTCCCCTCTGGTGATGACGGGGACGGTCACCGACACGGCCCAGGTGGGGGCCGGTCGCATTCCGGGCTCCGGGGTTCAGTCCGTGCGGGTGCTCACGGCGACGGAAACCCCTGCTGTTCTGAATCCAGCCACGGGGATCTGGACCGCCACCTGGCCGCTGCCCGCCAGCGATCGGGTCACCCAAACGCTGCGGATCACCGCCGCGGATTTTCTGGGGAATGCTTCCTGGATCACCCGCGAAGCGGTGATCGATCGGCGGGGGCCGGCGATCACATGGATCTCGCCGATCGCCGGGGCGATCTTCACCCAGGCTCAGCTCCCGACCCCGATGGTGATCTCGGGAACCGCTTCGGATGCTTCCGGGGTTCAGGAGATCCGCGTGCTGACCGACACCGAATCCCTGGCCAGCTGGGATGGTTCGACCTGGCAGGCCTTGTGGAGCCTCCCTCCGGACCAGGACTGGGTCACCTACACCTTGCGGGTGACGGCTACGGATGGGGTGGGCAATTCCTCCACCGTGACCCGGTCCGTCGGCGTGGACACCCGGGCCCCGGAGGTCCCCCCGCTGTTCAGTCGCGTCCCTACTAACACCTGGACGCGGCTCCCGGATGGTCTCCCCATCACATGGACCGCCGTCTCCGACAATGCGGGCGTGTGGTATGAGGTGCAGCTTTCCGGAGATGCCTTCGACAGCCAGCTGACCCGCACCGCGGCCGTGACCTTCCCAGTGGGATCCGGAATCTACACGGTCACCCTGGGAACCCAAGATGGATGGGGGAACCGCCGGTCGGCGACCTCCCAGATCGGACCGTTCGAAGTGGACAACACGCCGCCCTCGGTCTCTCTGGATCTTCCGGCCACGGCGTATCGCACGTTTCCGGTTACGATGACGGCCAGCGATAACCACAGCGGGATCGTCTCTTACACGGTTGCCTACACATGTGATGGATGTGCCGGCTGGACCGATTTTCTGACCGGCACCACATCCCCGCTGGGATCCATCGCGGTTTCGCGAATCTTCTCCGCGCCGGTTTTCTATTTCACCCAGACCCTGGTCTACACCTTCACCGCCCGGGTGGAGGATGCGGTGGGGAATATCGGCGCAGCCACGGGAACCGTTCGCGTTCGCCCCGCCGTGATCGCCCTCCCCCTGGTCCTGCGGAATTACTGCCCGCCGGTCACTATCGAAATCGAGCCCAATGATACGCGCAGCCAGGCCAATTGCATCCGGGTTCCGTCCACGGTTCAGGGGTATGCCAATGATCCGACGGATCAGTATGATTTCTTCCAGTTTTATATAGATACGACGGGGCCCATCACCTTAACGCTCCAGATGCCATCTGGAGTGGATCTGGATCTGTATCTTCAGCATGAGTCGGATGTGGGCGTGCGATGGACGGCCTGGTCCAATCGAACGGGCGCGGGGGTCAATGAGCAGATCGTTTATCCGGTCGATGCCGCC
>NZ_DAOUCJ010000014.1 GCF_034432235.1 Thermoflexus sp.
CCGCAAACGCCTGGCGCATCTTGGCGCGGGTCATGGGAACCGATCCTCCGGGATGGATTGGGGCGCGCTGGGAGCCGGGCTCGATGAGGGGATAAGGGGTTTTCTCCACGCGCGTCCATAGCAATGATAGCGAATCCTGACCTTCAGAAACCCCAGCCCAAATGAAAAACGGGAAAAATGGGAAAAACCTCTGAGGACCCCGAGCCAGGAGACGGAGAGGATTTCGCCTGGCACCAGGAGGGCAGGAGCCTCCAGGGCTGGGATCAGGGTGAGAGTGAAATCCTGGACCGGGGCCTCGCAGACGCAGGGCGGGTCGCTGCGCTGGGGCAGCCTAGGCATCCGGATCGATTCTCCGGCCCTTCGGGTCCATTCGATTGGCGAAGATGGGCATCCAGGTCCATGCCCAGGGATCCTCTGATCAGATGAGGCCGGAGTTCTGATCAGCGCTTCCGCCCGCGCGGTGGCCATAGGTGGGGCGGGTTGGGTGCTGGCCACGTGGCGGGACAGCCCGTTCGCTTTACAGAAAAGAAGTCTTTCACTGGCCCTCTCGAGTGATCCCCTCCAGCACGTTTGCTTCCACCGCGATGTGGGCGGAGAGGGTTCCCAGCAACCCCCGGGTGGTCACCCGAACCCGGGCCCGACATGTCGGCGGCGCCGGCGCGCAGGACACCTCCTCCAGGACCGCCCCCGGGATCCGGGCGCCGGCCCAGATCTCCCACACCCGGGCCTCCATCGCGGCGGGATCCCCGACCAGATGCCCCTGCGCGTCCGGGGCGCTCACCTGCGCCCCATCCCGCAGGGCCAGGTTCAGGACCGTCCGCGTCCGCTCGATCCGGATCTGATGGACCATCAGGTCCCGGATCGCCGCCGTCAGCGGGGCGAAGACGATGGCGATGTAAAGCGCCAGGAACGGCAAGAGGCTCATGGCGAAAGCTCCCGCCAGTCGGATTTCCAGCGCTCCACATAGGTCTCTTGTCGGACCCGGACGTCCCGCCCCAGGAACGGAAGGGCGGGGACGAACAGGGTCGGCCGGGCGATCACCGTGCACACCACCCGGCCGCCCCAGGTCCCCTCATGCTGGACGGTGACGTCCACCAGGCGCCGCCCCAGGACGGCCCGGGCCGCCGCCTCCCCCTGGCGCAAGCCTTGCGCCGCATCCGGGGTCTGGGAGGCCTGGGAGGCGCAGGCATACGCCGCCCAGACCGCGAGCGCCGCCGTCCGCCCCCGCTCCATCAGGCCCAGGACCCCCCAGAACATCAGGGCCAGGACCGGCAGGGCCAGGGCCAGCTCCGTGAGGGCCTCCCCCCGCGTCCGCTTCGGCCGCCCCATCCCGGCCTCCTCACCACCAGCCCGCGGGCGGCCCGTCCCAGAACCGCCACTTCCGGAAGAGCAGGGACAGGGCCACCCGCCAGCGGATCGGGACGCCGTAGAAGCGCCCGCCGGCCTCCCGGACCTCGTCGGCGCGGGCCTCCAGCGATCGCCGGGCCGGATCCATGGCCGAGACGATCGCCCCGGAGGTCGTCCCGGGATAGGCGGAGGCCCGGAAGGCGGCCTCGGCCATCTCCCGGGAGCGAACCGTCCACCGGATGGCATAGGCGCCCGCGTAGAGCATATAGAGGAGCAACAGGAAGAAGGGGACCATGGCCAGGGCGAAGGAGACCAGGCTCTGGCCCCGCTGGTCCCGCCGACGGCGTCCGCGTCCCATCGGCCCTCCCTCACTCGCCGCCGCTGGCCGCGCCGGTGGCCTCATCCATCTTCTGGCCGCCGATCCGGAAAGCGTTCAGGATCCGCTGGCGCACCCCGGGCAGGGCCAGCGCGGCCACCACGGCGATGAACAGAAAGAGCAGCGCGAACTCCACCAGAGAAGCCCCCTCCTCGTTCAGCAGGAACCGTCGGATCTCAGAGAACATCGCACACCTCCCTGTATGGAGTTAAGGATGCCGAATGAATGCCGCTGGGCATGGATGCCAGTCGGCCAGAGTGTCCTTCCTCCGTTCTCGGAACCCCTTTCGGCGGGGCATCTTCCGCATCCTTGCTGAAAGGGGCCCTGACGCTCTCTTGTGGAGGCCTGATCTTCAGAACCCCAGGAAAGCCTCGCTGCCCAAGAACACCGGCATCAGGATCGCCAGCACATACCCGGCGATCGCCAGGATCCCTGCCCCCAGCACCAGGGGCTCCACTGTGGTAACGATCTCGGAGATCCCTTGCTCCATATCCACTGCCAGATCCTGCACCATCCCCTCCAGGATGGTGTCCATCCCCGAACCGCCCGTCCATGCCAGCCGGGCCATATCCAGGAAACGGACCACATAGGGGTCCCGGGGATCTGGGGTATGACGCCGCCCTTCTTCGATGGCGGCCAGCCCCACACTGTTGTGCCGGGCGATGAGGAACCGCACCCAGTTAGCGAACACCCCATCCCCCTGGGCTGCCCGGGAGAAGGCCTCATCGAAGGACCGCCCCGCCCGGAGAAAGCCCCGGGCGGTTGCCACCACCAGCAGCATATTGGCCCGGAACCGGCGCCGCCGATCGGCGATCGCTCGCGCTATCTCCCGATCCGGGGCCGTCAGCCCATACAACCCCACCGCCAGCCCGGCGATCACTCCGGGAAAGGGGGTCTCCCATAGCGCCCCGAACAGCCCCATGCCGATCACCATCGCCGCCAGGCCCAGCGCCATCCCCCGCAGCCTTGCCGCCCATACGGCTGAGATGGTGGCGTAAGGCGCATAGCCCGAGCGGGCGATCCGCTCCGCCAGATCTCCTTTCATCACCCCGACCTCGTCCAGGGTCCTCAGGACGGGCCAGAACAGGGGGTAGAGGGGGGCCATCCAATCCGGCAGCATCACCCCCCGATCCAGGGGATCTCGATCCGCGCCCTCCAGGCGGATCCGGATTCGAGGCCGCAGGAAGGCGGCCCAGAATCCTCCCAGGGTGAGTGCCGCTGCGACCACCATCGCCAGCTCCACGCTGCCCATCTCCTCCTCCCGCATCGGCGATGCGAAGTTCGCCCGTTACGATATCCCTATCTTGACGCTGATCGCCGGGCTACACCTCTGGCAGGATGGGATTCCCATAACGATCCAAGGGGATGAGCCCGGCCTTTCCCCGAGCAATGCCTACGGTCTCCTCCATCGAGAAATAGCGATCCATGATGTATTCCGAAACCAGCAACGATCCGAACCATCCTCCCACCACCAGGATCGGGTTGAGGGGGTTCGCCAGCAGAAGATCGCGAAACTCAGGGGCGGCAGACGAAAGGAGCACCAGTCCTCCGGCGCTCATTGCGATGATCATATAGATCTGGTTCTGCATCCCCCGCCCCCGGGCCCGGGCCACCTGCAGGATCCGCCGGATCCGATCCAGACTCTCAGAGACGGCTCCTACCAGATCCTGGATCCCGGCCCCGCCGGTGGCCAGCACTCCCAGCACCTGAGCGGCGGCGGTCACCACCGGATGGCCATAATCGCGGGCCCAGGCCCAGATCGCCTCCTCCCGTCCCTCGGGGCTGGCCCCCGCTCGCTCCAGCCGCCGTTCCAGATCGGATACGGCCTCCCGGGCCAGGGGCCCGGCGAGCTCCTTCGCCCGGGCCACCGCCTCCGACCGGGGAAGGCCGGCCCGCATCCCTCCGGCCACTCCCCGCAGGAACACCATCAGCTCCATTGCCAGCCGGAGCCGCCGCTCCGCCGCCTGCTCCCGGGCCCGGATGTAGTAAAACGTCGCCCCGAAGACCGCCAGCATAACGGCGGAAACCAGCCCCAGGCCGGCTACCAGGCCCAGGAAGAAGCCTCCCGCCGCCCACAGGGCGACGAACTGCAAGAAGAGAAAAGGCGGCATATCGATGCCCGCCGTCCGCAGGGTCCTTTCCAGCCCCAGTCGACCCCGGATCTCCCGGAACCCCTGGAGGGCCAGCAACTGCTCCCGGGGCCGGGCGATCGCCGCCAGCACCCCGGCACCCACGAGCACACCGATCAGGATGGCGATCCCATCCTCCATCCTTCCCTCCTTAGCCCTTAGCTACTTTTGCCTTCGAAGGGACAACAGCAGGAAGGCCCCGATCGCGCTGGCCTTCGCCAGCGGTGGAAGCTGCGGGGAAAACACAAGGGCACCCAGGAGGAGGACCCAGGCGATCATGGGCTCCGGTCGCTGGATCACCACACGTGGGTGCCGCCCCGCCAGGGCAGGCGTTCCAGCCCCAGCGCCTCGGCAGAGAACCCGGGCCGGATCGGTCGGGAAACCGGGGTCAGATGCCCATCCTCCCGGAAGAAGATGGTCCGAAGAACCGGGAGGTCGCCTTCCCCTTCCAGCTCCGGCATCACCTCGGCGATGGCCTCCACAAACCGGCGCATCCCCCCGCTTTCCTCTCGATAGGCCAGCACCGCCACAGCCGTCACCGCCTCTGCGAACATCATCGCCAGCGTCCGGATCGGCAGATCCCGGGCCTCCGGATGGCTCTGGGCCATCTGCAGATACCGGGACCACACCCGCTCGATGCTGTCGGTGTGGAGGGTGGTCACCTGGGGGCCGTGGCCGGTGTTGGCTGCCCGCAGGATCTCGAAGGCCTCCGGGCCCCGGGCCTCCCCCACCACGATCCCGTCCGGCCGCTCCCGCAGAGCCATCACCAGGAGATCAAAGGCCGTGAACGGCACGATGTCCTCCCCGGGAAGCCTGGGGCGGGTGAGCTTGTGCACCACGTTGCCCGGATCGCTCTCCGGGCGACCGTCCCAGAAGATCATCAGCTCATAGGAATCCTCAATGACCACCAGGCGGAACCGGCGGGCGGCCACCCGCAGCAGCGCCCGGGCCAGGGTGGTCTTCCCACAGCCCGTGGGCCCGGCGATGATAAGCGTCCCCTTACGGTCCAGCACGCCCACCAGATAATCCCGGGCTTCTGGGGACAGCACGCCCTCCCCAATTAGGCGCTCCAGGTCCGGTGCCCGGCCGGGTCGGGCGAGCCGGAGGGTGAGACAGCTGGAGGGGACAATGGGCGGCTCACTCCAGGAGACGCGGACGGTGAGGAAGCCGATGGGCTCAGGGAAGTCGAGGGAGAAGGCACCCTCCGCCGCCGGCTTGATGTCGTTAGGGGTCCGGAGGCCGAAGGCCTCACACAATCTGCGGATCCCACCCCACAGGCGGTCGGGGTCCTGGATCTCCCCCTGCCGCGTCCACCGGCCCCCCCGGAAGGCGTAGATGTAACGGCGATGCTGGATGGCAATATCCTCCACCCGGGGATCCGCGAGCAGCTCGTAAAGCTCCCCCCAGTCGAGCAGCTCCATGGCCGCTCGGGCCAGGACCTCAGGGCCCACCGAGGGGCCCAGCCGCTCCCGGGCCGCCCGCAGGGCATCGGCCGGCCGTGCCGGCCTCCCTCCGGTCAGCCGCGCCAGATGCGCCCGCATCTCTTCCAGGGCGTGAGCGGGAAGCACCTCCTTTGTGAAGGCCTGTCCTTCTATGGCTTCCACATGGGGCTCTGGAAACATGGGCACTTCTCCCGTGAAAGCTCCATCCGCCGCCGCTGAGCTGATGTGATCAAAGATTAAGGGATCCAGCGCCCGGAGGGCAGGACCCGGGATGCGGATTTCGCCCGGCTCAACGGCCTCCCCGCTCCAGCCGGACCCATTGGGCCTGCGGACCGGGGAGCGGGTAAAGGGCGCCATCCTCGACGCGCAGGATCCACGCCGAGTCCTCGCTGCCCCCCATCCCACCCCCGAAGCGCATCAGGTAAAAGCGCGTGTCCGGCGAGCACATCTCTGGTTCCAGCTCCTGGGGGTCATAAGCCCAGGAGATCCACTCAGGGAGAACCCCCTGGCGCTGAAAGGCCCTGATCCGCTCCGCTCGGGCCTCCTCGGTTCCGGAGACCAGCTCGTAGATGCCCCTCGCCATGTCCAGGCGATATACCCTGGATGGCAGGGACACCCCCTCTTCTCCTTCTTTGAACCTTTCGAAGACTTCCACAATCACCCATCGGTCCCGGGAAACGCAGAGGGGCCGCGCTTGCCAGCCCTCGATGAGATCCGCCGGGAGTGGGAACTCCCGAGTGGAGCCGTCTGGCCCAATCGTGCAGATGGCCTGTCCATCGCGGCACGCTTCCGCGCGGATGGAGGACGGCTCCGGAGCGCCGAGGGAGATGCCGGGCGGGGCCGGGGTGCAGACCGAACGGGTCGCAAGCGTCGCGCACAGCTCGATCGATTCCCCCTGCCGCCGCCCGAAAGCTTTTTGAAGACTCCTGTCTTCTCCTTCCCGGAGCGGGATCGGCCCCAGCCACCGCTGGCCATCCGTGAACCACAGGTCCGAACGCTCCCGCTCCCCGTCCTGCCGGTAGGTGTCCACCTCCAACGCGATCCAGTTCCCCTCCGTCTGGAAGCCATCCGGGAACGGGCGGGGCATAAAGGCCTGCGCCTTTGCAGCGGTGGGCCGGGCGGTCGGGGAGGCCGTCGCAGGGGGCGGCTTCGTCGGGGTCCGTGTCGGAGTGGGAACCCCCGCTCTCGTCGGCGTGGCCGTGGGCGGGATAGGGGCGGGGGTCTCCGGCGTTGCCGGTGTGAGGCGGGCCGGGGGCGAGCCGCAGCCGGCCCATCCCATCAGGATGAGGAATGCCCACCGCCGAACGCGCCCGCCGCTCATGGGATCCCTCCGGTTTCCGGGTTTCGAACGCTCAGTGCCCACCAGCTCCCCCCACGGGCCTGCCCGTCGATGCTGGCCACGAATTCCTCCCATCGGTAACGCTCCCGGGTGTTCTGATAGGGGTTATAAAGGGTGACATAGCGGCCGTCCGCTCCCTCTTCCAGCTCGCCCAGCGTCACCCAGTGGGGAACCGTGTTGGGATCCTCCGGGGTGGTATATGAAACCAGCCTGCCGTCCCCGGGATGGGCGCCCCGCCTCTCCTGGATCCGCACCAGCATCATGAGCTGTTCCCCGCGTTCCAAGCGCTCCCGGAGGCCGCGCCACAGCGCCTCTGGATCGCGCTGGCCATCCGGCAGGCGTGCCCGTTCCATTTCCGTTCCATAGGAGCGAGCGATCGCTTTGAGATCTTCTTCCCCCGTATAAAAGCCCAGGCCGCGCCGGCCCTTCTGCAGGCGGGATGCCACATCGTTCTGAATCCGCTCCCGGAAGCCCTTGTCGGCCATCCGCTCTGCGAGCATCCGATCCACCGCTTCCTGGGCCGTTACGGGCTGGCCCAGCGCCCGTAACGCCACGCTCAGCGCCACCGGCCCACATGCGGCATACCACCGGATCCGCCCATCTGGCTCCTGTAACCGCGCGATCTGATCCTCGGAAACGCCCGCCCGGCGCAGGATCTCCGCGTCAACGCGCATCTCAAACTGACTGGCGATCGGGCGCCCGTTCGCATCCACCGCCAGGGGGATGTCAGGCAATGGCCCGGAGGGAGCCCCAGAGAGGGACCAGAGCCCATGGGCGGCCTCCTGGAAAGCCTGATCCAGGCGGGCGATCCCGGTTTCGAGGGCCTGGGCCAGCCCAAGGCTTCGCTCGGCGATCTGCGCCCGGCGGGGCGTCTGGGCCGCCCAGGACCCTCCGAACTGCTCTCCGGGGACCGCCCGCACAGTTTCCGATAGCTGGCGGCCCACCATCTGCGCCTGCCGTTCCAGCTCCAGCCATCGTTCCGCCCACTGTCGCAACGCCTGGGCATATGAGCGGACTGCCTCGGGATGAACCCGCAGTCGATGTCCGTTTTCCATCCCCCTACCTCTGCCTCCTGAATATCGCGGGAAGTAGCTGGAGGCCTAGGGCCTCACACGTCCCATAGCAGCTCAAAGCGGATCAGCCCCTTTCCAACTTGGGTCAGCATCCAGATGGCCCGTCCCATTCCAGCTTACGGCTCGGGCAGCGCCTGAAGCATCCGGCTGACCTCCGCGATCGCCTCAGCGATCCGGGCCTCGCCCGCTCCGATCCGTTCGTCCAGCCGTCGGCGTGCCTCCAGCCAGCGCCGGAACTCCTCCAGCCGTCGCGCGGCCTCCTCGAGGTAGCCCTGGGCCGCCTCCCCCGACCACAGCGTCGGAAGCTCGCTCTGGATGGCCGCCGTCAGGCCAGCCAGGAGCTGCTCCGGCCGTTCATCCATCAGCAGGCGCCGGTAACTCTGGATCGCCTCCGGTTCGTGGACCAGCCATCCCCCCAGACCGCGCGGATCCACGCTCATCGCTGCCTCCGATTTCAGGTTTGGAATGAGAAAGGGAGCGCACAAGCGGGGGCTTCAGCCGCCCTCCTCCCTTCATTGGGGAAGATGGGCGAAGCGCGCCCCCTCCTGCTCCTCCGCTGTCCGCTGGGCCTCCACGATGCGGGCCAGATCGACCCCCAGCGCTTTCAGGCTGCGAGCGATCTCCGTTCCCGCCCGAACCCACTCCGCGCTCCGGGCCTGCAGCGCCTCAGCGAAGGGCGAGCGGCATTGCTCCTCCAACCCTCGGGCCGCTGCCTGGACCTGCTCCAGGTAGGCCTCGAGGTCCACACCGCCCTGTTCAATCCTCCGGGCGATGGCTAACATCGCATCGTAATCAAAGCGGCTGATCGACATCGGGCACCTCCATCAATGGGCTCAGTGAGCGCGGGCGGAGCGCATCCGTCGGGCCTGTTCCTCCTCTAATGCTTTCAGGGAAAGCAACGCCTGCCGGAGGGAGGCGATGCTGGCCCGGCTCTCGCTCAGCGATCCCCGGATCCGACGGTCCATCCCTTCCCCATATGCGCGGACGATGGCCCCATGGGGAAGCCAGCGGGACGCTACCGACTCCAGAAGTCCGTGGAGCTGGATCCCCTGTCCTTCCATCGCCTCGAAAACCCGTTCCATCTCCGAACAGAGGGAGAAAGCGCGTTCATAATCCACCTGATAGATTCGGCCCATGTCGGCCCTCCGAAGCGTCAGGTTCCATCAACATGATAGACACCAGGGTTTTTCCCATTTTTCCCGTTTTTCATTTGGGCTGGGGTTTCTGAAGGTCAGGATTTGCTATCATTGCTATGGACGCGCGTGGAGAAAACCCCTATCCCCTCATCGAGCCCGGCTCCCAGCGCGCCCCAATCCATCCCGGAGGATCGGTTCCCATGACCCGCGCCAAGATGCGCCAGGCGTTTGCGGACTTCGATCGGATCCATCAGCTGGTCGGACGCGCCGCCGCCCGCGTCATCCGCACCCTGGACCTGCCGCCCTGGCTGGAATGGGAGGATGTGCTGCAGGAAGGCTTCCGGATGGCCTGCGAGGCGGTGGATCGCTGGGATCCCCGGCGGGCCCGTTTCACCACCTACCTCTACCCCCACCTCGACTTCTTCCTGAGACGGGAGATCCAGCGCCAGCTCCCGGCCCGGTTGGAGCGCGGCCTTTCCGACGAGCGCCTGGATGACCTGGAAGCGGAGGAGGATGCCCTCCACGACGTCGAGCTCCGGCATACGCTCGACGCCCTGCTCAGCCGGTTGAGAGCGGAATCCCCCCTGGCCTTTGAGGTGATCGCCTGCTTCTATGGCCTGGAGGGCCGGCGGATGCATCCCCTTCCGGTCATCGAGCGCCGGCTGGGCTTGCCGCGGGGGGAGGGGGAGCGGTGGTTGCAGGAGGGGTTAAGCCGGCTGCGCCAGATGTGGGGAGAGGAGGACTTGGAGGACGGGACCGCTCCCCCCGGAGGGCCTTCCGGATCCCCGGGGCCTGCTCCCCTCCAGGCCCCCGGCGGCCCGAGGCGCTGAAGCGCGGAAGAGGGCGTGGCCCCTCCCTCGGGATGCGCGCCGATGGGACCGAGGATCCCGGGCCCCACGGGCTCGGCTCCCCGCGCCCTCCCTGTTTCGGGGAGGGGGCGAGGGGGCGACCGGCCCGTGGGGGGGTTCGGGGACGTGCCGTGGGGGTGATCCGGGCCGGCCGGAACCCGGCCGTCTGGGAGGGCATCGCCCGGCTCGAATGGGGAGGCGGGTGGGCGGTTTTCCCCCACCGTCCCCCGAAGGAAGAGCCCCCTGCCCATGGCGATCATCCGGATGAGCGCATTCCATCTTCACCGGAGGTGTCCGATGCGCGGGATCCGCACCCTGATCCGGGAGCTGTGGTGGTATCTCACGTATGACGACTATGGCCGGCGCCGCCTCCGCCCGGCCGCTT
>NZ_DAOUCJ010000015.1 GCF_034432235.1 Thermoflexus sp.
AGGCTCTCGTGCTTCAAAGGCGCCGTAGACGATGCGCTCGACGTTGACGTTTTTCGTCCGCCGCAGATAGCTGGCTACAGCGAAGACGATCATGGGAATGGACCGGAAGGCATGGGTGATATCCAGGATCACCGTCTCCCCTTCCCTGACGGCACCCGATACCCGGTTGAAGATCTCCCAGAGCTCTGCTTCCGAGCGCCCTTCGGGAATTTCCTCAAACCGTATGAGGCCCTCGAGGCGCTGTTTCAACGTTTCCGTGTAAGCAGGTTCTGCCTCGGAAGGTCGATAGTCCCTTGCCGTCTTGGTGACAAAGACAATGACCTCCTTGGGGCTAAAGATCCGGGCCAGGGCTTCCGGAAAGAGCGAGGTGGTGTGAGACAATCCTTCCCACACATAAGTAACAGTTTGATATCGAATGGCGCCGAGAAAGCTGAGGGCTTTCATCGCGTTTTCCTCCTCAGACGGAGTGCTCGGCAGGGGGCGTTCGGACGCAATGGTTGCATCCTCTGCCCAGATGCTGGTTTTTCGACCCGTTCACTCCACGATCACACCGGATGTTCCGGCCTCGATATCCTCCTCAAATCCGATCTCCTCGCTATATGGTCGGCGGCAGATCAGCCAGGCGCGGCGGGAGGGGGGACGTTCCGCCAGATAGAACCAGCCCAGCCCCTGGCGCTGGCTGTGAGCCAGCCACCAGAGGGGAACCGGGGTGAGGAACTCCAGCGGCGAATCCCCAGGCTCCAGCTGGGTCCACAGATCGTGGGGGATCACATCGATCGTCGGCTGCTCGATGCGCCGGGGCTGGTAGTGTCGCCCGTGCTCTTCATCGAACCGGATCTCCGCCGGATCCGGCCCGAAGAGGGTGCACTCCGTGAATAGCTCCGGCAGCCGGGCCATCCCACCCTCCAGATCGGCATACACACGATTCGCCCATTGATGAAGATCGGCGTAGGAGACCGGCCCCTCGTCCAGAAGCTCCCAGCTACGGGATAGCCGTCCTTCGTCGTAGGGCCGCGGATCGTCGACCGGGAAAACGATGAAAAGGCCATGGGGAAGATCGCCTCCCCGGTTCACTCGCCCGCCCCGCTGGGCCAGGGCGTCGAGCGGCGCGATCTCCGAGAGGATCCGGTCGGCGCTGATGTCCAGGCTGACCTCAATGACCTGAGTGGCCACCAGGACAAAGGGTTCGCGCGCCGCCTTCGGACGCTTCAGGCGCTCGATCGCGCGGCGCTCCTTCGCCCGGCGGTGGGCGTAGGCGAACCGGCTGTGGAGGCAGAGGCAATCCTCCGGGGGCAGGAAAGCGCGAAGTTGCCGGTAAAGGGCCTGCGCTTTGCGCACCGTGTTCACGATGAGGAACTGAACCGCCCCGTTGCGATACCCGTCCAGCACCTCCTCGATCACTTCTTCGTTCGCAATCAGGCAAGCGTTCTCGTTCCGGATCAGCGGTTGCGCTCGCTTCAGGACCCGGAAGGGGTGGCGGATCATTCCCGCTGTGTCTTCGATCAGGGGGTAATCTTCCAGGCGTCCAGCCCGGATCAGAGGATCCGGGAGGGTGGCGCTCATCACCAGATGGGGGATCCCCATCGCCCGCAACAGGGCCATGGCCTCCCGCAGCTCGGCCTGCATCTGGTCGTCGTAGGCGTGCACCTCGTCGAACACCACGGCGGCCCCCTGGAGCATCCCCAGAGCGAAATCGGCCTGAGGGAAGCCGTGCACGAACGAATACAGCAGGTGATCCGCCGTAGTGACCACCAGAGGATAGGCCAGGACCTCGCTCCAGAAATTCGCCTCGCGGGCCCATTCCAGCTCGAGGGCGGGATCCGGATCGATGGAGGGCAACTCTACCTGGTCCCGCTGCAATCGGGCCCGGATCCGTTCGCGATGTTCCAGGCTGGAGCGCCCGTGGTAAAGGCCGACCCGTTCCTCCCCGAACACCCGGGCCAGTCGCTCCCGCATCGCGTTAGAGGTCACCTGTGTGGGCAACGTCCAGATCAGACGGTCCAGGCCGTCGAGCTCCCGACGCCGCAGGAACCAGAGGAGGGCCGCCTCGGTTTTCCCCCGCCCACATGGCGCCCGCACCATTCCCCACCGGAACGAGGCTTCCCACAGCTCCTTCTGATAATCGAACCAGTCCTTTCCAGGCGGTAGGGCTTCTCGCAGCCGCTCTCCGGCATCCG
>NZ_DAOUCJ010000016.1 GCF_034432235.1 Thermoflexus sp.
GCCTGCAGCGCATGGGCTGCCTGATTCGCCCGCGCGTTCCATTCCGCGTAAGAGAGCCGCCGACCGGTGGCCGCTTCGATGATCGCCACGCGGTTCGGGGAAAGCCGAGCCCGCTTCGCCAGCCAATCCGCTGCCGGGATCATCCAGAGGGCTCCTCTCCCTTCAGGAAGGCGATCACTACACGGTTGAAGTCCTCCGCCCGCTCGATGAAGAAGAGATGGCCGGCCTCGGGGAAGAGGATCAGACGGCTGTGGGGAATGCGCGCATGCAGGCGCCGGGCGTTCTCCAACGGGACCACACGATCTTCCGTGCCGTGGGTGATGAGGACAGGTGCCTGGATCTCATGGACACGGCTTTCCAGATCGAAGGCCATGGCGGCAGCCAGCTGGCGCTGGTAGGCATAAAGTGGCTGCGGATGAGCGACCCGCCAGGCCACATACGCTTCCAGGGCTTCGGGGTGTTCGCGGAGGAACCGCTCCGCCACAGAGATCGCCCACAGGCGCCGCAGATCGATCTCCGGATCCCCGGTTCGATCGGTGAAGACGGCCAGGCTTTCAGAGGGCATGGGGACCACGTTGGGGCCGCCGAAGGAGGTGCAGCAAAGGACAAGACGGGCGAGCCGATGGGGATAGCGCAGGGCGAACATCTGGGCGATGAAGCCGCCCATCGAGGCCCCCACCAGGTGAGCCCGCTCTATCCCCAGCGCATCCATCAGGCTGGCCACATCATCGGCCATCTGCTCGATCGTGTAGGGGACATCCGGTTTATCCGACTGCCCGGCGCCCCGGTTATCGATCGCGATGGCTCGAAAATGAGCAGCGAAGGCAGGCAACTGGCGATGCCATAGGTAATGGTCGCCGCCCAGGCCGGGGATGAAGATCACGGCCTCCCCATGGCCATGCTCCACATAGAAAAGGTGAACCTCATTCGCCCGCACGTGGGGCATCCGCCGCTCCTTCCCCTTCGGGCGGAAGCGCCATTCCATGGCGGATGAAAGCCATCGCGGTCTCCAGCACCTCTTCCGGAGGCTCCCGGTTCTCCCACAGCACCCAGCGCATCCCCAACAGATGCGCGATCCCCATCAAACAATAGGCCAGCGTCTCGGGATCCATACGGCGGATCTGACCGGCTTCCATCGCTCGCGCCAGCCCCCGGGCATAACCTTCCGCCAGGCGCCGGTAGTATTCCCGATAGACTTCCTCATCCACGAACTGGCTTTCCAGGACGATGCGGTAGAGAAAGCGGTGCTGGAGGACGAAGCGGAAAAAGGCGCGATAACCTTCGCGTTCGATCTCCAGCCGATCCTGCAGGCCCGCCACGGCCATCGCGATGAACTTGCGAAGCTCGTGGCTCATATGGCGGACCAGGGCGCGGAAGATCTCCTCTTTGGAATCAAAGTAGAGGTAAAAGGTGCCCTGAGCCACCCCGGCGCGGCGGACAATCTCCGCGATCGAAGCCCGGCGGAACCCCAGCTCCCCAAAGACCTCCTCTGCCGCCTCCAGCAGCCGGCGGCGGGTCTGCTCGCCCCGAACCGTCACCGGTGCCCGTGCCATGTTCCCCTGGAATATGACAGATGAATCATATATCATATTATTGGGCCCGGGGGATTTTGTCAAGTCCCAGGCGGCCGATCGGACCGCATAAGAGGCAATCTCCAGGTATCATGGGGGTAAAGAGGGGTCCATCCCCTGCCCAAGGGGAAGGAAAGATACCGCTGGCTCCGCCCTTTGGAGAGTGTGAAACGCTGAAGGAGGGCATGGCGATGAGCCCAGGGGAGATGGTAGAGCCCGGAGATCCGGTGCGGGTGGCGGCCCGGGAACTGCTCCGGCTGGCGATCGCATGGCTCGGCGCGGAACGCGGCTGGATCGCTGCTCATCCTGGCTGGCTGGGAGCCGCGGAGGTGCTTCTGGCGGGAGAGAGAGAATCCGAGGCCATCGGGTCTCTCTTCATCCGCCAGTTTCCGGTGGGGGAAGCCGGTATGGAGATCGGCGAGCTGGGGCTGATCTGGACTTGGGAGCCCGATGAAGCCCAGCAGGATCCCAGCGCGGTGCTGGCCATCCTTCGGATGGCCGCAGCACTCCTCCAGCTGGCCCGGGAGCAACAGGCCTCCCGCCGCCTGCTTCATGTGCAGGAACAGGAACTCTGCCGCATCGTCCTGGACATCCACGACGGCCCGGTTCAGGAGATCTTCGCCGCCCTCTCCCAGATCCAGCTGTTACTGCGGGCCGGGCGGCTGAATCGGACGGCGCGCCGTCGTCTGGAACAGGCGGCCCAGCTTCTGGAGCGCTCCCTCACCGAGATCCGCACCTTCATCGGCGCCTTCCGCCCTCCAGAGTTCGAACACCGCCCCCTGCTCGCCATGGTCCACGGCCTGATCCTCCAGCATGAGGTCTTCACCGGCCACGAGGTTCATCTGGAGGTGGAAGGACATCTCCCCACGCCTCCGCTTCCCGTGAAAATCGCCCTCTACCGGTTGCTCCAGGAGGCGCTGAACAACGCGGCCCGCTACGCCGGCGTCGCCCATTACACCGTCCGGTTGCGCGGCGAGCCCCACGGGCTCTGGCTCGAGGTCCGGGACGAAGGCCATGGGTTCGATCCGGAGCGCTATCTGGAAAACTCCTCCCCTGAGGCGATGCGCCACTTCGGGCTGCGGGGGATGCGGGATCGGGCGGAGCTGCTGGGCGGCCGATTTGAAATCGAAAGTGCCCCGGGCCGTGGAACCTCCATTCGGGTGTGGCTGCCATGTTGAAGGGAAAGAGCGGGGTTCCCCGTCGGATCCGGGTTGTGCTGGCCGATGATCACCCCCTGGTCCTGGAGGGCCTGCGGGCGATGCTCCGGGCCGAGGAAGACATGGAAGTGGTGGCCGCCGTGACCGATGGGACGGAGCTGATCCCGGTTGTCGAGCGCCATCGCCCGGACGTGGTGGTGCTGGATCTCCAGATGCCGGGCCTTTCCGGATGGGATTGCCTGGAGGCGATCCGCCGGGCCAGCCCGGGAACCCGGGTGCTGATCCTCACGGCCTTTGGAGATGGCGAGTTCATTCAAATGGCGATCGAACGCGAGGCGGATGGCTTCGTGTTGAAGACGGAACCACCCCAGCAAACCCTCACGGCCATCCGGCAGGTCGCCCAGGGCCATCTGGTATTTCCCCAGGCCGCGCGGCGCTGGCTTAGCCGGCGGATCCCGGAGGGTCTGCTCGCCCTCACCGAACGAGAACGCGAGATCCTGGCCCTGGCGGCGGAGGGCCTGAGCAATGCCCAGATCGCCCGACGCCTCGGCGTCCGGGTGACGACGGTGAAGTTCCACCTTCAGAACATCTTCCAGAAGCTGGGCGTGCGCAACCGCACGGAGGCCGCCCGCGTTTATTTCACCGCCCGCTCCGGTCGGGTTCCTCCGGAGAAATCCCCATAAGCGCCCTACGCCTTCGGGGCCGTCCTCCCCCCTCAAACGGCGAGCCGTGCCCTCTCCTTTGGTCGGGGAAGGCCTCTTCCATCGACGGGGCGGAGAAGCCCTTCTCTCAGGGCGTCGGAACCCCCCGAAGGGATATTGTGAACGCCGATGCGAGCCGATACGATAACAAGTACCCGCCGTAAACCCGTGGCGGAAATCCCCCGGTGGAGGAAGGGAGATGCGCGCCACGCTGGAGGGAATCGAGATCCAGGGGCCTCTCGAAGCACCCTTTGAAGAGATCCTGACCCCGGAGGCGGTGGCCTTCGTTGCAGAGCTGGCCCGGGCCTTCGAGGAGGAGCGGCAGCGCCTGCTGGCCCGGCGCCGGGAGCGCTACGCCCGCCTCGCGGCTGGAGAGCGTCCAGGCTTTCCGCCGGAGACGCGGGGGATCCGCGAGGGGAACTGGCAGGTGGCTCCGCCCCCCAAGGATCTCCGCTGCCGGTGGGTGGAGATCACCGGGCCGACGGATCGCAAGATGGTGATCAACGCCCTCAACTCCGGAGCCCAGGTTTTTATGGCGGATTTTGAGGATGCGAACGTCCCGACCTGGAGGAACATGCTCCAGGGGCAGCAGAACCTTCGAGAGGCGGTGCGGCGGACCATCCGCTACGTCTCCCCGGAGGGGCGGGAATATCGCCTGGCGGAGGAGATCGCCACCCTGATGGTGCGTCCGCGCGGTCTGCATCTGATCGAGCCGCATCTGTGCGTGGACGGCCAGCCGGTCGCCGGGGCGTTGTTCGATTTCGGCCTCTTCATCTTCCACAACGCCCGGGAGCTCCTGAACCGGGGAAGCGGCCCCTACCTCTACCTGCCCAAGCTGGAGGGTTATCTCGAGGCCCGCTTCTGGAACCAGGTCTGCGAGGCCGCAGAGGATCGATTGGATCTGCCGCGCGGAGCCATCCGTGTCTCCGTCCTCATCGAGCACATCCTGGCAGCCTTCGAGATGGAGGAGATCCTGTATGAGCTGCGGGAGCGGATCACCGCCCTCAACCTGGGCCGCTGGGATTACATCTTCAGCATGATCAAAGCCTTCGCCCACGATCCGACGATGATCCTCCCCGATCGCAACCGGCTCTCGGTGTCCGCCACCCCCTTCCTGCGGGCCGCCGCCCGACGGCTGGTGCAGGTCGCCCATCGGCGAGGCGCCCATGCGATCGGCGGGATGTCCGCTTATATCCCCCGCCGGGATCCCGAGGCCAACGAGCGGGCCTTCGCGGAGGTGCGAGCGGATAAAACGTGGGAGGTCCAGATGGGATTCGATGGTGCCTGGGTCGCCCATCCGGGCCTCGTGCCGGTCGTCCAGGAGGTCTTCCGGGAAACCCTCAGGGGGCCGGATCAGATCCAGTGCATCCCGCCGGGTGAGATCACTGCCGAGATGCTGCTTCAGATCCCCGAAGGCCCGATCACAGAAGAAGGGCTGCGGAATAATATCTCCGTCGCGCTGCAATACCTGGGGGCCTGGCTGGCCGGGCGTGGCGCTGTGGCCATTTTCCACCGCATGGAGGACACGGCGACGGCCGAGATCGCCCGCTCCCAGATCTGGCAATGGCGCCGCCACGGCGTCCGTCTGAACGATGGGCGCCTGGTCGATCGAGCCCTCTACCGCGTCCTTCGCGATCAGGAGATCGCCACCCTGGAGCCGACGGGCCAGGAGGAGGGCCTCCGCCTCCGGGAGGCTCAGGAGTTGCTGGACCTCCTGGTGGAATCGGAGGACTTCATCCCCTTCCTCACAGAGCCCGGGATGGCCTATCTGGAGACCGTGGCCTCGCCACAGGCGCGAATCCGTGACGCAGGAGGCACGCGATGAACCGGGATGGCACGCTGTGGATGGCGGAGGCGGAGGCGCTGGAGCAGCGCTGGGCGACGGATCCCCGCTGGAAGGGCATCCGTCGCGATTACACGGCCCTGGACGTCGTCCGCCTGCGGGGATCGGTGCGGGTCGAGCACACCCTGGCCCGCCGCGGGGCGGAGCGGCTCTGGCAACTTTTGCATACGGAGCCCTATGTGGCGACCTTCGGTGCCCTCACCGGGGCCCAGGCCGTCCAGATGGTCCGCGCCGGGCTGAAGGCCATCTATGTGAGCGGCTGGCAGGTGGCCGCCGATGCCAACCTCGCCGGGCAGACCTACCCGGATCAGAGCCTCTATCCTGTCAACAGCGTTCCCGCCCTGGTCCGCCGGATCCAGAACGCCCTGCTGCGGGCCGATCAGATCGAATGGCTGGAAGGGAAAACGGAACGCGACTGGCTGGTCCCCATCGTCGCCGATGCGGAGGCCGGGTTCGGGGGGATCGTCCACGCCTTCGAGCTAATGAAGGCACTGATCGAGGCGGGGGCAGCTGGGGTGCACTTCGAGGACCAGCTGGCGGCGGAGAAGAAATGTGGCCATCTCGGGGGAAAGGTTCTGATCCCCACGGGCCAGTTCATCCGCATCCTGAACGCCGCCCGGCTGGCTGCGGACATCCTGGACGTACCCACCCTGCTCATCGCCCGCACTGATGCGCGGAACGCCACACTGCTCACCAGCGACATCGACGAGCGCGATCGCCCCTTCCTGACCGGGGAGCGGACCCCGGAGGGGTATTTCGTGGTGCGCGGCGGGCTGGAGGGCGCCATCGCCCGCGCCCTGGCCTACGCCCCCTATGCGGATCTGCTCTGGTTCGAGACTTCACAGCCGGACCTGGAGGAGGCCCGGCGATTTGCTGAGGCCGTCCATGCTCAGTTTCCGGGCAAGCTGCTGGCTTACAACTGCTCGCCCTCCTTCAACTGGAAACGCCACCTGGATGACACCGCCATCGCCCGCTTCCAGCGGGAGCTGGCCGCCATGGGCTACCGGTTCCAGTTCATCACCCTGGCCGGCTGGCACCTGATCAATCTGCATACTTTCGAGCTGGCTCGATCTTACCGTCTCGAAGGGATGGCGGCCTATGTCCGTCTTCAGGAGGCGGAGTTCGCCCGGGAGGCGGAGGGATACACCGCGGTCCGGCATCAACGGGAGGTTGGGACCGGCTATTTCGATGCCGTTGTGATGGCCGTCACCCGTGGCGCGACCGCCACGATCGCCCTCGCCGGCTCCACGGAAGCCGAACAGTTCCATTGATCCGCCCGCTATGGGGGGCATGGAGGAGAGACCAAGCGGCCCACGAATCGGACCAGCAATCCCGCCTCCCCTGGCCTCTTGCCATTTAGAAGGCAGAGCTTGGCTTCCCACTCCATTTGCCCCCTAAACACCGCCGTCAAAGTGGCCTGCGCGACCCGGTGAAAATGGTCCCACTGGCGAAACGCGATTCGAAGGGGATGATGTCCGATCTAATAAGGAACCCCTGTGATGATCCCCTCATGACCCGCGGTCCGTTGCAGGAGGACGGAAAGTGGGCATCACTTCGCGGGCGAACCAGCGCATCTGCTCCCGCAACAGGTCCACACGATCATCCCGAAACAGACGAACGTCCCGGAAGGAGAGGATCAGGTGCTCACAGCCGGCTTCACAATAACGGGCGATTTGCTCCCGGACTTCCTCTTCCATTCCCGACAGAACGACATGGCGCTCTCCTACCGCGCCGATGTATTCTGTGAGGGAACGCCGTCCGACATCCGCCGGAAGGAAGAGACCGATGGTCAGCGGACGTCCGTTCCGCCATGAGCGGATGCGTTCGGCTTTCCATGCCAGCTCCTCCGGGGCCACCGCCCAGGGCAGCCAGCCATCCCCCCATCGCGCAGCACGCCGGAGTGAGGGATCCGTCATCCCGCCCACCCAGATCGGCGGTCCTCCGATCTGGATGGGACGGGGCTCGAAAAGCATATCTCGAAACCGAACATAGCGGCCCTCAAAGCTGACAGGCCCAGATGAGGCCCAGAGCGTCCGCATCACCTGGATGGCCTCATCCAGCCGGCGACCTCGCTCCGCCCACGGAACACCCAAAGCCTCCAGTTCCTCTGGTATCCATCCTGTGCCCACCCCCACAATCAGGCGGCCCCGGGAGAGCACATCCAGCGTGGCCAGTTGTTTAGCGAGCAACACCGGGTGGCGAGCCGACGCGATGAGCACCGTTGTGCCCAGTCGAACTCGCTCCGTTATGGCGCTCACATAGGCCAGGGTCATCAGCGCCTCATAGAAAATATGACCCCGTTCCGGGCGATGCACGGGAACCACGATATGATCCGTCACCCAGACGGAGCTATAGCCCAGTGCCTCCGCCTCACGGGCGATCTCCGCGATCGTCTGAGGAGAGGCATAAGTCCATCGATGAGGAAGCGTCACGCCGAAGGAGATCGGCCTCCCGCTCATGAGCGAACTCCCACGATGTCAGACACTGGCGCTGTATCCGCTTCCGGCGAGAGACGTCGATCGCCCAGCAGACCTCGACATTGGGCTCCTGGCTTATCATCCTCAGGCGATCCATCACCATCATCTTGGGGATGAGCTCACCTTGAGTCTCCACATCGACAAAGTGACGTCCCCTCATCACACACACCTCAGGATCCAGGGCCACCGCCATCGCAGTGGTGTCTGTATCTATAATCAGGCGATCCATTGCCTCGCCTCCATGTCGGGATCTTCAGAGCTCTGTCCCGCGCAGGAGATCCGGCCGATGCCTTTCTAAAACTTGTCGGACCTCCGCACGGGTGGGCATCTGGCGGCCGGTTCCCCGCTTCTGGGCTTTCGCCGCCCCCACGGCGTTGGCGAAGAGAGCCGCGCGCTCCAGCGGCCATCCTTTGAGCATCGCGTAGACCCAGCCGGCGGCGAAGCTATCCCCTGCGCCTACTGGATCGACCGCCGACACAGGGAAACCTGGAGCCTCCACCTGCTGCGTGGCGGTAAAGATCCGGCAGCCGGCCGCGCCACGCTTGAGGACCACAATCCTGGGCCCCTCCTGCAAGATCTGGGGGGGATCCAGCTGGAGAGCATGGGCTTCCTCTTCTGTTAGAAGCACCACTTCTGCAAGCGCGAGAGCAGCCTTTAACGCATCTTTTGGGATATGGACAGCCATGGGACCAGCATCGAAAACGATCCGGCAGCCCCACTCCTGCGACCGCTCCAGGATTGCGAGGGCGACCTCCTGGAACGCCGGCTCAGCCAGCGTGTAACCGGGCATGAAGACTGCGGAGGATTCTCGAAAAAGAGACTCCCACTCCGGATGCCAACAAAGCGGAGGAATGCGGCCGTAGGAGCCGATGAGGGCATGCACTCCGTCTTCCCCTACAAGGACCAGAACAGTCGTAGTAGTGGAATGCGGCGGGCGGTAGACGAACTGGAGATCCACGCCTTCTTCGCTCAGGGCCGCGTAGATGATATCCCCGACCGCATCGGTGCCCAGGGCCCCAAGGGCAGAAGCCTTCAACCCCAGCCGGGCGGCCGTGATCAGGAAATTGCCCGAACCTCCAGGTTCCACCTGGATCGGATACGGGGTGTGAATGGCTCCCGGCTCGATGGGAAGGGATGGAACCACACAGAGGATATCAGCCACCAGATCGCCAATCGCTACTACATGAGACCCCATCGCGGATCCCCACCGGACACATTCGGATCAGGAACACATGCGCGAACAGGCCTCATACCCGATGTTTATGAAGCAAGCGCAACAAGCCATACGCGGTTCCCTCGAAATCCAGCTCGGGGTTGACCTCACGCAGGACACGCAGGATTTCGGGAGGGAATGCTGAGAGCCCACTCCACGCGCCCGCGATCGCGCAGGCCATCGCCCCCACCGTATCCGCATCTCCCGAAAGAGCAGCAGCGTAAACTGCGGTCTGGATGGGATCCCCATTAGCCATGGCCAGGATGCCAAAAGCGGCGGGGACCGCCTCCGTGGCTGACAGCGTGCTTCCGATCGTCTCGTAGAGCAACAGAATGCGCTCGAACGGCGGAAGGGGTTGTGCGGCGATCTCCAGGGCCATGCGGATACGCCGCGCCACAGAAGCGCCCATCCAGGGGGGGCCCAGGCGACGCCCTTCCTCCGCTCCCCGGATTCCTGCCGCGAGCACCGACTCCAGGGAGCTGTCCGGGACCAGAGCCACCGCCACCGCGGCAGCCACGGCCGCCGCCCCTGAAATCGCCACATCGGTATGGTGCGTGGGGATCGCTTGAAGGGCTGCGTCGCGGATCGCCCCCTCGATATCGGCCGGATGGATAAGTCCCACCACACTAGCCCGCATGGCCGCCCCGTTTGTATCCCCTCCAAGGCCGGCCTGCTCCACCGGGCACCCGGCTTTGAGGCGCTGGAGCGCGCGACGCGTGCTGGGGCCAATAAAAGGACAGCGTTCCCCACCCGCCTGCTCATACCAGGCCAGCAACGCTCGAGCCACTCCTCCGGCCGTCACTTTCCCTTCCCACTGGATCGCCTGGGCTACGGCAAAGGCCTGCTCCGTATCATCGGTGACCCGTCCGGCCGGAAGCCCTGCATGGACCGGATGATCCGGAGGGGCAGGGTAGAAGCGATCCAGCCAGCCGCCGAACCGCTCCCAAGTCTGAAGGGGATGAAGCAAGGCAGGCATCCCCCACGCATCCCCCAGCGCCTGTCCGTAGAGCGCACCCAGGATGCGATCGTCCAGGCTCATAGACCCGATTCCCTCAAAGACGACGCTCGAAGATAGCGGCGGGCAGCCGCCTGTTGAACGATCGCATAGACCGCCAGCGCCATCACCGTCGCAACATAAGGGATCATCTGAACCCACTGGGGAGGGATTCGAAGATTCCCCAGCTGGCTGGCCAGGGCGTCCGCAGCCCCAAAGAGCAGAGCGGCCAGCATCGTGCCCAGGGGATGCCGCCCGCCCATGAAAACCGCAGCAAGAGCAATGAAGCCGCGCCCGGCAGTCATGTCACGCTGGAAGAGCTGCAGATATCCCATGCTCATATATGCGCCTCCCAATCCGGCCAGGAGGCTGCTTAACAGCAATGCCTGATAGCGGAGGGCGCGAACATTCAAACCCACGCTGGCCGCGGCTTCCGAATGAGCCCCTACAGCCCGCACGTGAATTCCCCATGGCGTGTGATAAAGAAGCAGAGCGACCACCCCGACCATCAGAAAGGCCACATAAACCATCACATTGTGATGGTTCAAAACAGGCCCCAGGATCGGAACGGCCTCCAGAAGCGGCACATCGACCGTGGGCATCACCCGGCTGGCCAGCTTCGCGGAGGTCCCTTTATCTCCAGTCAGACTATAGAGCACAAAGACCGTGCCCCCAGAGGCCAGGAGATTGAAGGCCAGGCCGGTCAGGATCAGATCCGCTTTTAACTCCAGATGGAGGAAAGCCAGGCCCAGGGCCAGGATGGCGCTGGCCGCCATCGCAGCGGCCAGCCCCGCCCATGCGCTTTGGGTGTAGGCGCTGATCACAACGCCTACAAAGGCAGCCGTCAGCATTATCCCTTCCAGAGCAATATTGATCACCCCAGCCAGCTCAGAGACCAATCCCCCCAGGGCAGGCAGGAGAATAGGAGTGGTCACCCGCAGGACGCTGGCCAGGAACGCCGGGGAGAGAATTGCCCGCAACACCTCACTTTCCGACATGGAGATCCCCCCTGCGAAAGACCCGGCGGCGGAATATCTCAAAAAGCGCCTCGGCAGTCAGAAAAAGGATGATCGTCGCCTGGATCAAACGCACCAGATCCGAGCCCACCGCGGCAGTGCGCTCCATAATGTCCCCGCCGATTCGCAAGTAAGAGTAAAGCAGGGCGGCGAAAGGGACGAGGGCTGGATTGTTTCGAGCCAGCAGGGCGACCACGATCCCTTCGAACCCTAGGCCTAGGGAGATGTTCAGGATCAGCCGCTGATGAATTCCCGCGGCCAGATAGGCCCCGGCCAGCCCGGCTGGGATGCCGCTCACCACCATGGCGATCAGGATGGTTCGTCGCAGGGGGATGCCTGCATAATGAGCGAACTCGGGATTCGCCCCTACCACCCGCAGCTCGTATCCGAGGGTCGAACGGTACAGGAGAAGCCAGGCCAGGACCGTTCCAGCCAGAGCGAGGGGAAGGCCCATATTGATCCGGGTTCCCGGGATCAGAGCTCCCAGGGTCGCCGTTGAGGGGAAAGGATCCGTCCAGTTATAGCCTGCGCCAGGCGGCTTCAGCCAGTAGGTAAGCAGCAACTCATAGAAACGCTGGGCGATCACGTTCAGCATCAGGGAGGCCACCAGCTCGCTGACGCCGAGATAAGCCTTGAGGACGCCTGGGATCAAACCGTAAAGGGATCCGACCCATGCAGCGGATCCCAGGGCAACGATGAGATGGAGGACGCCAGGCAATGGCATGCGCAGGGCGACAATGCCTGCGACCAGGGCACCCAGATGGAGCTGGCCCTCCGCCAGCAAGCTGAACTGCCGGGCCTGGAAAACGATAGCGAAGGCCAGCCCAAGCCATATCAGCCCGGTGGCATCTTCGATCCAGGTCCCCAGACGAGCGGGAGTGCTGACCGGGCCAGTGAGCAGGGCGATGTATGCTTGAAGCGGGCGCGGGCTAACCAGCAAAGTGACCAGGAATCCCACGCCCAGGGCGGCGATGACTGTTGTCAGCGGCCGGGCTACCTCAAGCCATGCCTGGTAACGGCGTAGCCTCTGAATTCGAGAGGCCTCCATCGCTTCTCCCGTCAGCACTTCCGTCCCCTCCCGTTCATAGCCTCCCTGCCTCCATTTTCCCGTCGATCAGAGGCTGGCGTTTCAACCCCAGCATATAAAGGCCGATCTCCTCTTCGCTGATCTGACGCGGATCCGGGAAGAGCGCCACGATTTCCCCGTTGTGTATCACGGCCAGACGGTCAGATAGCTCCTGCAATTCCGAGAGATCTGAGGACACCAGGAGGATGGCTGCCCCCTGGGACCGTTGCTGGAGCAGGAGTTGATGCACGGCCTCCGTCGCCCCCACATCCAGGCCCCGGGTAGGCTGGGCCGCCAGCAGCAATAGCGGGCCTTGGCTCAGCTCCCGGGCCAGGATCACCCGCTGTATGTTCCCACCGGAGAGGGCACCGACCGGCACTTCTGGATCCGGCGCTCGGATATCAAAGGCTCGCATCAGGGCGCTCGCATGGCGGCGGATCGCTCCCCGGTCTAACCATCCTCCTCGTGAAAACGATGGGTTGAAATAGCGATCGGCGATCAGGTTCTCGGCGATAGAAAGCGAGAGGGCCACTCCGTTGCGGAGACGATCCTCCGGGATGTGGGCGAGGCCCGCCTGGCGGATCCGCCGGGGATTCCCGGGAGGCAATCGCTGGCCGTTCAGCCAGATCTCGCCAGCCGTCGGCCGACGCAATCCAGCCAGGATCTCCACCAGCTCCGATTGCCCATTGCCCTCCACCCCCGCAATCCCCAGGATCTCCCCGGCCCGAATCTCAAAAGAGACGTTGCGCAGAATCTGGCGTCCTTCTTCATTGATGTAAGAGAGGCCCTCCACGGATAGCACCAGTGGGCCGGGCCGGGCGGGCGGATGTTCCCGGGTTGTGGAGACCTGACGCCCCAGCATCCAGGCTACCAGTTGCTCCTCCGAGGCCTCGGCCACCGGCAGGGTTCCTACCACGCGCCCTTGGCGCATCACGGTAACCCGATCTCCGATCGCTTTCACCTCGCGGAGCTTGTGGGTGATGAAGATCACCGTCTTCCCTTCGCGCACGAGATCACGAATGGACCGGAACAGCTCGTGGGTTTCCTGAGGAGTTAACAGGGCGGTTGGCTCGTCGAGGATCAGCAGATCTACGCCTCGGCAGAGGGCTTTTAGGATTTCCACCCGCTGGCGCGCCCCGACCGAAAGATTGGCTACCCGGGCCTCCGGATCGATCTTCCACCCGTACCGCTCTATCATGGTGCGAACCGTTCGAACCGCCGCGGGGCGATCCCACAGGCCCCAGCGCCGGGGCTCCATCCCCAGCAGGATGTTCTCCGCCACCGTGAACTCCGGGATCAACAGGAGATTCTGGTGCACCATGCCGATCCCCAGCCGGATAGCGTCCAGTGGCGATCGGATCTGAACTGTGGCGCCATGAACCCGGATCTCTCCGGCATCCGGCCGCTCCAGTCCGTAAAGGATTTTCATCAGGGTGGTTTTGCCCGCCCCGTTCTCCCCGATCAGGGCATGGACTTCCCCTGCCTCCACTTCGAAATTCACCCGATCATTGGCCACCACTCCGTTCGGATAGACTTTCGTGATGCCTCGCATCTCGACGAAGGGCATGCCCCATCCCCCGCTTCACTTGAAGACGGTATCGATCCGGATCCGACCCTCCAGAATCGCTTTCTCCGCCTCTTCAATGCGGGCCTTTACATCCTCCGGCGTCAGTTTCTGATAGTTTTCGTTCTTGGCCAGCCCAACCCCACCTTCCGCGATCCCCAGCGCCTCCGCCCGCCCCCAGGGGACCTTGCCTTCCAGCGCCAGACGCAACGCTCGATAGATGGAGTTGTCCACGTTCTTCAACATCGAGGTGAGGATCCGGGCAGCCACCTCCGGCTTCTGGTCTTTCAGCATGAACCACTGATCGCTATCCACTCCAATGGACCAGCGTCCTTCCTCCGCGGCGGCCTCAAGTACCCCGAGCCCCGTGCCTCCGGCCACATTGAACACAATCACCGCGCCCTGGCGATACATTGCCTTGGCGATCTCCTTGCCCTTGGCGGGATCGTTGAAGGCCCCCGCATATTGCACCAGCACATCGCGATCCGGGTCCAGGCCTGCGTCCTTGGCGCCCTGCTTATAGCCGACGATAAAGTCGTTGATGACGGGGATATCCATACCCCCCACCACCCCGATCATCGGCCTTCCAGATCCCTCCGGCAGAAGCTTGCGGGCCATCAAGCCCGCATAAAGCCCAGCCAGATAAGAGCCCTCGTTCTGTTTATAAAGGATGGAGTAAACATTCGAGCACCGGTTGGGGCACTTCTCATAATTCACCGCAGTGTCGAAAATAATGAACTTCTTGTCTGGATGTTTAGCCGCCACATCAGCCAGGATCTCCGCCATCTGGAAGGTGCCCACAATCAGGATGTCGTAGTCCTTGCTGGCGGCTACGTCCTCGAGGCCCGGGCGGTGTTTGGCGGGATCCCATCCCAGCTCGATGGTCTCCGTGGCTACTCCCAGCTCCTGGCGGGCTCGATCCATCCCCCGCTGCGCGGAATCAAAGAAAGACTTATCCCCCAGGGTGCCATTGAGGACCAGGATTGCCTTCAGGGGCTTCGCTCCTCCCGGAGCAGGAGGGGAAGGAGTTGAAGGAGCCCCAGCACAACCTATCAGCAGAAGTGCGGGGAGAAACAATTTCAGCCATTTCCACATTTTTCCCTCCCGCTGAAGGGATTCTATCAGGATTCAAGCAACGAACGACGAAAAGCGGATCCCAGCATCTGGAGAAGGATGCTGCGATCTACCGCAGTGGCCACGCGGGCATTGGGCGGCCGCCCGCGCAACCTCATACGATCCACAGCGGTTAATCCCCGGCTGATAGCCCCTACCGTCTCCACCTCAATATACCAAGATTCCAAACGGGCAGATGCCGGATTCAGGGCGACGACCATCGCAACCGGATCCGCCAACACCATCCCGGGCCAGCCGCGCGCTTTCAGGAGCTGCTGCAAACGGGCCGTCATCGGGGCGATCACCTTCGGCCCCAAAGGCTCTATCCGAAGCAGCCGATCCCAGTCCTCCCAAGGGATGAAAGCCTCCACAACCGTCTCCCAGGGCACCACAATCGGATCCATCCCGCGGGCAAAAACGGCCGCTGCGGCCTCCGGATCCGCGTAGGCATTGAATTCCGCCACCGGAGTGGTGTTGCCCTGCGCACGGATGGCACCACCCATCCACAGGAATCCCCCGAGGAGCCGGGGGAGCTCTGGTTCCAGCGCCACCGCCAGGGCCACATTGGTCAACGGGCCCAGGGCGATCAAAAGCAGCTCGCCCGCGAACCGGCGGGCGAGGTTCACGATCGCCCATGGAGCAGGATCCGGATCCGGGCTTCGGGAGGAAGGTGGGAACCCCGCATCCCCCAGACCGTCCTGACCGTGGATCTCCATGGCGTGGATCGGCGGCCCGACCAAAGGCTGCGCAGCCCCCCGGAAGATCGGGATGGCACCCGCTCCCACGAAATCCAGCACAATCCCCACGTTGCGAATAACCCGATCAACTGGCACATTGCCAGAGACAGTGGTAATCGCCACCACCTCCGCCGAGGGATCGGACAGAGCCATCAGAAGCGCAATCGCATCATCTACACCCGCATCGGTATCGATGATCAGCCGCTGTTTCATGGGAACTCACTCCGATAGGACCGAAGAGCGGTGAACGTTAATTCATAACGATCTCCCCGATAGAGCAATTCCAGCCACTCCAGCGGCGTCCCATCTTCCAGATATGTGACCCCCTGGATGGACAGCAGGGGCGCACCCTGGGGGATACCGAGCAACCTGGCTTGCTTCGGGGTAGCCGCCACCGCCCGCAGCACCTGCTCAGAGCGGGCGATTCGCAACCCACATGGTCCTTCCAGGACGGCATACAGGGAGGCCGTGGTGAAATCGACATGAATCAAATCCGGACACAAATGCTCAGGAACGAAGGAGAGATGCAGCGCCAAGGGCTTCCCGTTCACCAGTCGGAGCCGCTCGATGCGGATCACACGCTGATCGGCGCGAAGCTGAAGAGCTCGAGCGATCGCAGGGGGCGGGATGATCGCCTCGAGGGCAAGGACACGAGCCCAGGTCTGCATCCCCTGGCGCTGAATCTCCTCGGTGAAACTGGAGAGGTGGAAAAGCCCATATTTCACTTTGGAGGCTGCGACGAAAGTCCCGCGCCCCTGCACACGATATGCGAGGCCCATACGCACAAGGAAATCCAGCGCGCTCCGCGCCGTGTTCCGGCTCACGCGATAGGCCCGCATCAGCTCATATTCGGAGGGCAGCGGATCGCCCGCACGGAGCTCTCCAGACTCGATCGCCTCCTGCAACGCCCGGGCGATCTGGATGTATTTGAGTGGAACCCGCATGCGGTTCATACGAGGAAACATGAAGACATGAAGGGTTGACCCATCAAGTTACCGTGCCCTGATTCTAAGCATCTCCGAGCTCCTTGTCAAGCCCCCTACACAACCGAGATTCAGACATGGGCTGGGGAAGAGGGAACCCTCTGCAAGGCCTTCGAAGCAGTCCCCCCAGGCGCGTGCAGCTGGAGCTCACCCCGGAAGGGCATGCCCTCCTGGAGGCCCTCTTCCAGGAGGCCAGCCTCTGGTTACAGGAGCGTCTGGCACCGCTGCCACGCGAGGAGCTGGAAAGCCTCCTCTTCGCGCTGAAGATCCTGAGGAGGATCCGTACCCATGGCCTGATCAGCTTCGTCTCCGCGATGCCCGTTCCCCTGGTCTCCCCGTGGGCAGGGATCGTGGCCGATCAGGTTCCCAAACGGAACCTGCTCCTTCTCACCCAATCCACGATGATGGCCCTGGTTCTGTCCGCGCTGGCCTTCCCGGGACGGATCCAGCCCTGGCATATCGTGGCGCTCTCCTTCTTACTGGGCCTGGCGAACACTTTTGACGCGCCGGCCTGCCAAGCCTTCGTTATTGAACTGGTGGGGCGGGAGGACCTCATGAACGCCATCGCTCTGAATTCCGCTCTGTTCAACTCCGCCCGGATCATCGGCCCTTCCCTGGCTGGGATCGTCTTGGCGGCCTTCGGCCCCGCCTGGTGCTTCCTCCTGAACGGGATCAGCTTCCTGGCTGTCATCTTCGGGCTCACACGCATGCGGGTTTCCGATCATCCCGGGCCGGGCGTGGAGCATTCCCCGCTGACTCAGCTTCGCGAAGGCTTTCAGTATGTCTGGCGCCATCGAACCGTTCGGAGGCTGATCTTCATGGTGGCGGTCTCGAATCTCTTCGCCTCCGGTTATTCAGTTCTGCTCCCCGCCTTTGCCCGGGATGTGCTGGGAGGGTCCGAGATCACCCTCGGGCTGTTGACCACGGCCGTGGGGGTGGGATCGCTGCTTGTGGCCGTATTGCGCAGGCCGGGCTATGCGGGACTTCTGCTCCGGGCAGCCAGCCTCCTCTTCCCCGGGCTGGTGGTCGGCCTGGCCTTCGCATCCCAATTGCCCCTGGCCATGCTCCTCCTGGTGGGAATCGGCGTGGGATTTGCCGTGCAAAACGCCCTGGCGAACACGATGATCCAGCATCTCATCCCGGATGCGCTGCGGGGACGGGTGATGAGCTTCTACACGCTGGTCTTCTTCGGCCTCTTCCCGGTCGGCGCGCTGCTCTCGGGAGGGCTGGCACAGGCGCTGGGGGTATCCATCCGCATCGCGATGGGCGGAGGGGTGGGCTCTGGCTCCGGAGATCATCGCCCTTCGATCCCCGGATCCCCCTGTCAGGGCCCTGAACCTCTCTCTCCGGCGCTTCATTCTCCGCCTAAGGGGTGGGTGGAGGCGGAACGATCGTTACACATGCATGGTTATTCTGAGGGTTCGCATCGCTCGTCAGGAGATAGACGCAGTTCTGGAAGGGCTGCAAAGGCACCGCGGGGAATTGCACGACGAGGCCCATCCCTATCGTACCGTTGTGAGGGACAGATTGTGGATATCGATCGCCGCATCGGATGATCGAAGGGGTGATCATGAAGCAGATAGGGCCGCCGGGCCCTCCAAAGCCCACCAGGGCAAAGGAGATCGTCATGGTGTCCGTGATGGAGATCCCCATCTGGGTATCCGGGCCATAATTGGTGTTGAAGGTGCACTGCGCCTGAGCCCAGTTGCACTGAGCAGATTTCTGGATCCCGAAATCCGGCGGAAGGGAAACCGCAACAGGGGTGGCTACAGGCGTAGGGGAGGCAGCAGGCGGACCCGCTGGCTTCGGCGGCGCCTTCGTAGGGGTGGCGGGCGGCCGGGTGGGCGCGGGCGTCGGGGTCGGCGTCTGCGTCGGAGTAGGCGTGGGCGCCTTCGTTGGAGTCATGGTCGGCGTCGGGCTGGGCGGCGCCTTCGTAGGGGTGGCGGGCGGCCGGGTGGGCGCGGGCGTCGGCGAAGGCGTGGCCCGGGCACAAGCCGTCATGGCCAGCAACGCAACGAACCCGAGTCCCCTCAGCCCGTGCACCAATCGATGGCGCATCGCCTCTCCTCCTTTCAGCCGGATCTTCCAGAAAAAGGATGTTAAACCACTTCATCCCCTAGAGCTTACGTATACTCCCGTTGCAGGAGCCGGTAAGTCTCCCATACGGCGAGGGCCATCCAGAGGGCCAGCCGGAGGCCATGGAGGCCATCGCTGTATCCTCGCAGCTGTATAAAGCGGCGCCAGAACTCCCGCGCCATCATCGTCCATGGCGTGTAGATCCGAGGGCGCACTCCTGCTTCCCGAAGGGCCTGCGCCTCCAGCCGCGCATAGGCGCGTTGCTTGGCCCGAAATTCCGCTGGGGAATCGTAGTTATGATGGATCAGCGGGTTCCGCAAATACCCCGCCGCGCCCTGCAGCACCACAATCTCATGGACCGGACGTTCGTATCGGGCATAGCCCCGGCGCAGAACCCGCAGCTGGTAATCCGGCCACCATCCTCCGCCCCGCGTCAGCCGCCCGAACAGATAGTTCCGTCGGGGCACCCACCAGCCTACATAGCACGGATCCCGGATAGCCGACCGGATCTCCTCCGCCAGCTCCGGCGTCGCCCGCTCATCGGCGTCTACGAAGAAAATCCAGTCGGCCTCCACCTGCTCCAGGGCCGCGTTGCGCTGGGCTGCGTAGTTCTCGAAGGGATGCTGGATGACCTCGGCCCCGCAGGCGCGAGCCCGCTCCACCGTGTCGTCCTCACTATACGAGTCGAAGACCACCACTCGATCCGCCCAGCGCACGCTCTCAATGCACGCCTCGATAAAGGCCGACTCGTTACGGGTGAGGATCACCACCGCCAGCATATGTTTTCCCACCGAAGGAAGTTACGGAATTCAGCGCGACGGGAAGGCGAGAGGATCCCTCTCTGCAACCCCGATCGCCACAGGGAGGGGGATCGAAGCTTCCCCCCAGGAAATCGGTTGCGAACTAATCGGGGAGGCTTTCCGCCTGAAGCGCCATATGCTTTACCGCCTTATAGGCCGCCCGCAAGGCCACGCTCTCAGGATCCACCAACCGGGCCAGGGCCCGGGCGCGCACGTCGGCACCCAGGGCCACCAAGCAACAGGCGGCCCGGAACTTCCATCGCGGATAATGCCGGCGGTAAAGCCGCAGACGGCTCGCCCAGAGCGCCCGCACCATCTCCGGGCGCATCTGCCGGGCGCTCTCCCCGCCCGCATGCACCACGACCGCTTCCGGCACGCAGTAACGCTCCCAACCGGCCCGGGCCATCCGCCAGCACCAGTCCACCTCCTCCGCATACATCCAGTAGCCCTCATCCAGCAACCCCACCGACCGGATCGCCTCCCCCCGGACCATCATCGCCGCCCCAAGGGGATGCCCGATCCGAAACGGTTCCCCCCGCACATACCAGGCCCGGGGATAACGTCCGTTCAGACGGGTCTCCAGCAGACGGGGATGAAGCGGGAAGAGATCGAGGAAGAGCTGAGCGAGCCCTGGGAAATCAAAGGCGCTGTGTTGAAACCGGCCATCCGGGTAAATCAACCGCGGGCCACATATGCCGGCACGGGGGGTGGATTCCATGAAACGGAACAGGATGCGGGGGGCTTCATCCAGGATCTCCGTATCCGGATTGAGCAGCCAGACATAACGCGGCGCCGCAGGATGATCCGGGAACCCCATGGCCCGCAGCGCCTGGTTGTTCGCGGCGGCAAACCCTTGATTGGTGGAATTCACGATCAGGCGAACGGCGGGGAAGGCAGAGCGGACCGCCTCCACGGTGCCATCGCGGGAGGCGTTATCCACCACCCACACGGAGGCGGTCAGGGCCGATCGCTCCAGGGCGACGAAGAGCGAACGCAACGCCCGCAGGGCCCAATCCCGCACGTTCCAGGTCACCATCACCACCGCCAGGTCATCCATCCGCAACATCCAGAGGGGACGTCCCTACCGGATCCGCACCCGAATCCGGGACTCCAGCAACGGGAGCCAGGGCCAGCCCTGGGGGGCGATCCGGATTTCCGGCGGCTGAGAGAGGGGAAAGGCCTGGAGCTGACGAAGGGCCTCGTCGAGGGATCGCCCGCGGATCTTTTGACGGATCTGCGCGACGGAAAGGCGAGGGATGGCTTTCCCCTGGGCCTGGAGGGTCATCCGGATACGCGAATTGCCTTCCGCATCGCTCTCCATCACGGCTTCCAGATCCTTACACCCGGTGAAGGCGAATCCCTCGGCGACGAGCTCATACCCTGGAGGGGTCTGCCGGGTGAGGGCGACCAGGGCGATCGCTCCGATATCGCTTTGCAAGACCTTATATCCGACAACCCGAGCGCGCATCTCCGCCCGCAGGGTCTGGGCCGGCTCCCCGACCAGTCGATCGTATCCTTCCAGCAACACCTGGATCTGCAGGGTTTGCGGCAGCACACAATCCTGAGGATCCAGCCCGGCCAGCATCTGAGCGTAACCCTGCTGGCGCAGCTGGGCGATCAGGGCCTCGCGCAACCGATCCCGATCGGCGGCGGTGACGACCGGGATGATATCGAGCCGGCCCCCTGTCAGAGGCTCCGGATTGCTCACGCGCAACGCGAAGGCCAGGGGCCCTTCCACCAGGTTGATCTGGTTCGGCCCCACATTGCCCACCGGCCCGGGCTCCAGGGCCCGCACCCGGGCGATGGCCGTGGCCCCAAAGCCCGCCGGCACGGTGACCGACGGGCTGATCACGAAGCGAACCGCCATGTTGCCGCTGGCCGCTCGAACAATCGTGCCGGAAGGGACTTCCACCGGACGGGCGGTCTGGTTCACCAGCACGACATGGCCTTCCGCGTAGCCAGCAGGCTGTTCCTGACGTCCGGTCGCTTGCGTCTCCGCCCGACCCTCCACGATGACAGCCACCGGGTAAGCCGGGATAGCCCCCCGGCGGAGATCCCGGGCCGCCAGGCGGGGATCCGCGATCACAGTTTCCCGGACAGCGACCGGCTGTCCCTGGGGATAGAGGGTGACTTCCGCCGAAGGGATCAGGAAGATCGCCAGGAACAGCATCGCGAGAAGCCCCAGGCCGCCGATCGCCAAGCTCAGCCCATAAGCCCATCGGGGAAGCGGCCGACGCCGGGCCTCCGCCCACGCCTGCATGGCCGGCGTGAGCCCCAGGACCACCCCCGGCTCGCTGTAATCTCCATGGTCCGGCCATGAGGCGCGCAGGGCGGCTTCCCGGGTGGGGAAAGCGGGAACCCCCAGCTCGCGGGCGATCCGGCGCCCCTCACCGGAGGGGGTGACCAGAGCGATCGCCTTCCCGATCCCTTCCGCCAGATGCTGAAGACGACGCAAGAGAACAGGGCCCATCGCGGGATGATCCGCCGGGACCTCCAGGATCACCCGGGAAGCCCGGGCGGTGGCGATCCGGAACCGCAATGAGGCCCAGTCATCATCCGGCCAGACCGTGAGGATCTCGGGCGACGGCTCCGTTTCCATCGCCTGGAATTCCGGCTTCTCATCCGGGATCCCCATCCATCCACCCCCTCATCCGTTTCGACAGAGACGGACGATCTCCTCAATCGTATCGTTCACAGAAGGCACCAGGCGATCGGCATAAGCCTCCAGAAGCTCCGCCTTGGGACCCGGGTGCGGAGCCACCCCGAACACGGTCAGGCGGACGGACATGCCCAGCTCATACAACTGGCGAACGGTGCGAAAAATCCCCTGGATGCCCTTTACGGAATCCTCGACCAGCACGACATGCCAGGAGAATTCCGACCATTCGGCCAGGGGGCCGGTCAGGGTTCCAGCCTGGAGGGTCTCATAGGCGGACTGGAGGGCCTGGGTTTCCGGAATCCCATCGACGGAGGCGATCGCCGCGGCAAAGGCGGCCATCCCGTGGATCGGATGTGGCTTGGTCGGGTTTTCCCGCAGCCCGACGGCATCGGCCAGCCAGAACAGGCGGCCCAGGCCCACCGGCGGCCAGTCCTCCAGCCGGATCTGCCGGGCAGCCAGCTCCGCCTCCGGGGAATAAACCGGGAAAGGCGGCGGCGGTTCTTTCAACGGCGGGCGGGAAGGTCGTGAGGTGTAGAACGCGGGGGCCAGACGACCCTCATGCCAGACATGGACGAGCGCTCGAGATCCCTCGTAGGCCAGTAACGGCTGGTCCTCCTCCAGCAACCCTCGAGGGACCTCGACGGGCGCGGGCTGCCCATACGCCTCGCGATAGGCCTGGCTTCCGACCATCCAGGCCTGAAAGACCGCCGTGGTCGGGCAGGACAGGCGGTGAGTGTTGGCCAGGAGGACATCCAGCAAAACCGCCAGCGCATCCGAGCGAGGAAGCTGCGGCAGGAGCTCCTGCCGCCAGAGGCGCAGGGCCGCCTGGGAAGGGCGCTCACCGGGCTGAGCTGCTTCGCCCGCCGCCTTCACCCAGGCGACATAATGGGGGCGAATCTCCCGGCCATCCAGGGCCCGCTCGGCCAGGCGGGCCATGGCCTCCTCGAAATCCGGGACGATCCAGCGCTCATCGAGGCGGGCAGCCTCCAGCAGCAGCCCGGCCAGACAGATGGCCGTGGAATCCCATTCGCTGGTCACCCCCGAGGCCTCAAACCATTCGATGTCCCCCTCCGTCGGCAAAGGGATTTCCCATCCCAGGCGCCGGGTGAAGGTCCCCAGGGTAGCCGGGATCCCTCGTTTATACCCTACCGGTAGCACCAAGACATCATCGATGTCCAGCAGGAGGACAACGGGCATCCCCTCTCCTCTCCGAACGGATCACGGGGCTCCACAACTCGAGATGATTCTATTCTCGTCCTCCCGGAATACACAAAATGGGGAAGCGAGATCGGTTCTGGGATGGCGATCGGCTCAGCTCCCCGGCTCCTCGAAAGCCCCCTGCGGCGTAGCCCCGGCTTGAAACCGCGACTCCGCTAAGAGGATGCCAGAGCCTCGGCCTCGATCTCCACCCCAT